>JBMDYE010000033.1:0-6132 GCA_048595135.1 Planktothrix sp.
CCATGATACACATCAACGTGATCACATTTCTGAGTTTTGGGATAGGTTAAAATTAAATCAAGTTTAGACATACGAGGAAACATTCACTAACAATCAATATTAATAGTTTAGCTAAATCAGTGAAAATTGAAAACCGTAGGACGATGCTCTGCCCATCATCCTACTCGCGATCAGGACTTCACTGAAACCCCGTTTATCATTCAAATTTTATTCACAAAATCCCAATTAAAAATTTAGAACCCAGGTAAATCAGTTTCTTCTGGATCACTTTTTAAAACTTGCTCGATGTCACTGACCCTATCAATCTTAAAAACGGATCATTATGAATAAAATTATAACTTACAGCCCCGCTTATACGATTGTTCCAACTTATGATTGTTTTAATCAATGTAGCTATTGTAATTTTAGAACAAATTTAGGAGAAAGTCCTTGGTTAACCTTAGACAAAGCGGAACAAATTTTAAAATCACGCCTCCATCAAGGCATCATAGAAATATTAGTTCTGAGTGGAGAAGTTCACCCGAAAAGTCCCCAACGTCTGGCTTGGTTTCAACGAATTTATCAGTTATGCGAATTAGCAATATCTTTAGGATTTCTACCCCATACCAATGTGGGGCCGTTGACCTTTGAAGAAATGGCACAATTAAAACAGGTGAATGTGTCAATGGGGTTAATGGTGGAACAAATCACCCCTAAATTGTTGGAAACAGTTCATCGTCATGCGCCGAGTAAACTCCCGGAATTGCGGTTACAACAGTTAGAATGGGCAGGAGAATTAAAAATACCGTTTACCACGGGGTTATTATTGGGAATTGGGGAAAATTCTGACGACTGGCGAGAGACGTTAGAGGCGATCGCAACCCTTCAAAAAAAATACGGAAATATTCAAGAAGTGATTCTGCAACCCCACAGTTTAGGGAGTCAACAAATTTGGCAGGGAGAAGGATTTCATTTAGAACAATTACCGGAAGTTGTGGCGATCGCATCTTCTATTTTACCCCCAGAAATTACCCTACAAATTCCCCCTAATTTAGTCACCCATCCGGATCTGCTTCTGGCTTGTTTGGACGCAGGGGCGCGAGATCTCGGTGGTATTGGCCCCCGTGACGAAGTGAACCCCGACTATCCCCATCCTAATCATCAAGGGTTACAGGGGATTTTAGCCCCCAATGGGTGGGAATTAAGGCGGCGCTTGCCCGTTTATCCCCAGTATGATCAGTGGGTATCCCCGTCTCTGCAAGGACTTGTGGCAAATTGGCGATCAAGGCTTGCGCTTTTAGAAAGACCTGTGCTATATTAAATAACTGCATGGTTGTGGCGGCATAGCCAAGCGGTAAGGCAGAGGTCTGCAAAATCTCCACCCCCGGTTCAAATCCGGGTGCCGCCTTTAAACATTGAGTTGTAGGTATAGGTTGCGATCGCCTATACCTGACGTTGAAGCTTTTCAAAGTTACCGATACGGAAATCAAACATTTCTAATCCAATCAATTTGATCATAATGTTCTGGTGCAGCGCGGTTGTTAAGAATAGTAACCCTGTACGAGGTAAGACAGTCTTATCCGTTAACATTCTAAGCGAATTACTGCTAACCTTAAAGTAGGTTTGTGTGATTTTTTCACAAATTTCTAAGGTAAACCTAATAGATGAGTCATGCTTATCGAGTTTAGTGTTGGTAATTACAGATCGTTTAAAGAACAAGTCACCTTCAGTATGGTGGCAGCTAATCTTGTGTCGAAGGACAAAAGCCTTGATACAACGAACGTCTTTGCGATAGATCGGGAATTAAAACTACTTAAGAGTGCGGCGATATACGGAGCAAATGCTAGTGGCAAAAGTAATCTTGCCAAAGCATTAGGCTTTATGAAATGGTTTATGGTTAATTCGTCTAAAGAGACTCAAAGTACGGATGAAATAGGCGTAGAACCTTTTAGGCTAAGTACAGAAACCGAAGGAAAACCATCATCCTTTGAATTAGTATTTTTAATGGATAGCCGCAAATATAGATATGGATTTGAAGTCACCCAAGAAAGAGTAATATCGGAATGGCTATTTTATGTTCCCAATGTGAGGGAAACTAAGCTATTTGAGCGCAAACTTAACAATATTAAGCTATCCAAAAATTATAATGCTGATGGAATTCAAAAAAGAACTAGAAGTAACGCACTCTTTTTATCGGTTTCTGCTCAATTTAATGTTGAACTGGCAGAGAAGATTTTAGAGTGGATAACCGATAAGTTAAATATTATTTCTGGTTTACACGATCAAGCTTACTTAGATTATACAGTTAGATGCTTTATAAACAATAGGAATAGGGCTGATATTATTCAGTTGATCAAAAAGTTGGATTTAGGCATCAGCGAGGTACAAGTAGAACAAGAAGATTTTACAATTGATTCCTTGCCTAACGAAATGCCAGATGAGCTTAAGAAGCTTATTGTTAAAGCAGGGGCAGGTAAAGCAACTTCAATCGGTATTTCTCATCGAAAGTTTGACGCTGATGGCAACTATAAGTCAACTGAAGAATTTGATTTAGAAAGTCATGAATCTGAGGGGACAAAAAAGGTTTTTGCTTTGGCTGGGCCACTTATAACTGCTCTCAAAGAAGGAGAAATCTTAATCATTGATGAGTTTGAGGCGAGACTTCATCCCTTGATTAGTCTTGCAATTGTTAAATTATTCAACTCGGAAGAAGCAAACCCAAACAATGCTCAATTAATTTTCATGACACATGATACCAACTTACTGAATAATAAGGTTTTTCGGAGAGATCAAATTTGGTTTACTGAAAAGAATAGATATGGTGCAACAGATTTGTATTCTTTAGCAGAATACAAAATCCGTAATGATGCTTCTTTTGAAAGTGATTACATGAAGGGAAGATATGGTGCAATCCCATATATTGGCAATCTAAACCAGTTGATTGAATCCAATGTCTAGAAGAAGGATAAATTCGCGTGGGTATTCTCCTAGAAAAGTTAATACTAGGGAAGTTAGACAAAGATTCTTAATTGTGTGTGAAGGAGAGAGAACCGAACCTAACTACTTTAGAAGTTTTCGCGTTCCCAAGAATGTTGCTGAAATAGATGTTAAAGGATTAGGAAAAAATCCTAGCAAGCTGGTAAACAGTGCAAAGGAACTACAACAACAAGAAGAGTATGATCAGGTATGGTGCGTTTTTGATCGAGATGCTTGGACTCCAGAAGATTTTAATAATGCTATCAAAAATGCGGAGAATCAGGGGTTCAAAGTAGCTTATTCCAATGAAGCTTTTGAACTATGGTATGTCCTTCATTTTGAGTTTCTCAATACTGGTATTCCTCGAAGTGATTATCTTCAAAAATTGAATCTTCTCCTGAACCGAAAGTATCAGAAAAATAGTGAAACAATCTATGATGAGCTATTAGAAAGACAAGCTACTGCTATTAAAAATGCTATCAATTTGGTCAATCAATATAATCCGCGCACTCCTGCTAGAGATAATCCCTCTACAACAGTGCATCTGTTAGTACAAGAACTCAATAAGTTTGTTCAATAATGAGTCTGGGGTCTTTAATTTTTAGCTAATTTGATTCCAGATCCATTCAATCCATCTTTTAACGGTGGATGACCTTCTGCCAATAGTAGTAGAATTTAAGTCTGAACGTACTTTAGCGATGGCTTGACAAATTTGTTCTTTAGAGGGGATATCTCCCATTGATAAGGTTAATTCAAAGGCTTTATAAAAAGGTTCATGTTCAAGAATTTTTTGTATTAAGAAGAGATATTTTAATTTGTGTCTTTTCCCTAAAATTGACTTTCCTTCCTCGGTTAGACAAAAAGTAATTTCATTTTTATTGACTTTAGATTTATCGATTAGCCCTAAGTATCGTCCTGCATCGGTATAATAGTTCGTCTGCCTTTTATCAAATTGATAATTTTCTGTGATTTCATCTTTAGTTAAATCTTTATTTGCTAATAAGGTTAATAATTCAATAACTTTATTAAAATCATTAGCTTGCGGAAACGGAACCTGAGTTTCTGGGACTAATTGTAGATTACTATAAATATTTGATACATCACTCTCTTCTATTCTTTCAGGTGCAATAATATAGTCTTGTTGCTCAATTAACTGGATAGAGTTATAATCTAAGTTATCCTTAAAATCATAAATAAAAAAGCTAAATATATCATTAGAATAAGTCATGAGGACAGGGACGACTTTTTTATTAATCTTGTTTGACCATAACCGATAAGGATAATATAACTGTCTGACTAAAAAATCATCCACTTTATAGTTTTTAGCTTCGATCAGGATTAAATAGTTATCACTTTCAAAACCAGCATCTATTTCACATTGAGCATTATTAACTGAAATCGAATAAGGGATATCTTTGAATAGGTTGTTAATTTTAAAATCAAAGTGGCTAGAAGACATTCTCCCGAAAATCGTTAATTTTGGTTGCTCCCCTGGGATTAAACTCTCTATAATTTCTGTATTGTAAGCACAAATAATAGCCGATGCTTCAGAATATAGATGAGTATAGTCTATACTTTCGATCGAGGGAGGAAAATCAATGGGTACGGGTTCTAAATCCTGATATTCTACTTTTGAATAACTCTCGAACTGACCGATAACATATTTAGAACGAGAAATCGGCAATATCGATAAATGATGTTCTTTAAAAATTTGAGGTAAATTGACTGAGTGATCAAACTTAGCCATTAACCGACTTTCTCGTTCTTGATTAATTGTTGCTGCCTCTATTTCAAAATAACCCTGTTTATTAATAGTATCTAAAATATGGTATCGTTCAAATAAAGTTTCCCAGGCAATATCATTTTTACTTTTCCATTGATCTGAATTTGTTTTTTTATTGGTCATAATGTTTTACACTACGGAACGTAGTTTAAAATTAATACCTCATCTATTTTACCTCTTTTAAAAGCATTGGAATTAATACTTCTGGTAGCAGAAACGATTTTTAAATTTTCTTTATAATCTTGATAAAGTTCTAAGATAAAATCCGTTGCTGAATTACTTAACATCACGTTGCACCCTTTCGCACTTAATTGATCAAAAACTTGTTTCAAACGTTTTTGCTCATCTTTATTAAAACCATTTAGATCATATCCTGTGAAAGAAGCGGTATCTGAAACTGGATCATAAGGAGGGTCAAAATAGATGAAATCCCCTTTTTTTGCATCTTTAACCGCTGCTTCAAAATCCGTATTTAAAAACGTGATTTCGTTTTTATTCAAATAGTTATTAACGGCTCTTAATACAGCTTCATCTAAGATATTAGGATTTTTATAACGACCAAATGGAACATTAAAATAGCCTTTAGAATTAACTCTAAATAATCCATTATAACAAGTTTTATTTAAGTAAATAATTCTAGCTGCTTTCTCAACTTTCGAGAATTTACTATACTCTTTCCGTGAACGATCTATCTCACGCTGCTCATAATAGTATTCTTGACAATTAAGGGCTTTGTGAACTTTTAAAAGCTCAATTAGTTCCTCAACAGAGTTTTTAATCACTTGATAACAGTTTATTAATTCTGAATTACTATCGTTAACAATTGCTTTTTTAGGTTGCAACTCAAATAAGAGCGCACCTCCCCCTAAAAACGGCTCAAAATAGCTTGCTTTTGTAAGATTTTTAGGAAGATTTTTTTTGATTTCAGGTAATAACTGTCTTTTGCCTCCTGCCCATTTTAAAAAAGGTCGAGTCAGTATATTTTTTTTAGAATTCACGAACTAATTATTCCTTAAAAATTCAGTATTCTATTTAATTTTAACTTAGATTGAAATTTTAGTCAATAATTATTTTGTCTCAAAATTAAGGCAAAAATTCTAAACTAATTCTTAAAGATTATATCAGAATAGTTCCTCGATCAAACACTTTATTGTCCTGATTAATTCCTTGAATCAGCATTTGATCTTTATAAATATCAATAACCGCAAAACTTAATATAGAGGCGGATGTTGCTGTCCAACTCGATTGTTGAACGGGTCGAGTCATGGAACCTGCACCACAAGTTAAATACGTTGTTCCCTTAATGGGTGTGGTGCGTTCATAGTGATGTTCATGACCATTAATATAAAGTTGCACCTGGTATTTGTTCAAGATAGGACTTAAAAGATCAATCA
>JBMDYE010000034.1:0-4279 GCA_048595135.1 Planktothrix sp.
AAGGTAAGCTGGCTAAGTTGTTCGCGGAGAATTTGTTGGTTTTCTGTTACTGCGATTCCGTTTAAGTTTAATTGTCCGTTTTCGGGAAGACGGGTAATTAAAATTTGAGTGAGGGGTTGTTTTTCGGGATCAGTATAATTACCAATAAAGTCATCAAGGGTAAAGAAAATAGGTTTGTCTTCTGTTCCCGTCTTATTAAGATTACTAACAAGGGGCGGTTGGTTGGTAACAGTAACCGTGATATTAGCTGGATTTGAAACGGCGAACGATTGATCTTGAATCGTGTATTGAATTGTAGATGTACCGACAAAGCCAGTAACCGGAGTAAAGGTCACAATTCCTAAGCTATTAACGGTGTAAGTTCCTTTGTTGAGGTCAAGGAAAGTTTGTTGAATCCCTTCAACACCGAGGTTCAGGTCTACGCTGTCCGGGTTAATTGTATCAATCCCTTGGGGGTCAGTGTCATTCCCAATGACGTTGATGTCAATGTATTGTCCTACCGGGGTGGTCACTAGGTCATCCCCAGCCACAGGAGGCGCATTCAGAATGGCGCTGACTAATAATCCCCCCGCTACCAAATCTAAGCCACCATAATCTTGTGTGGTGTTGGTAGGAACTCCGGCTAAGGTAACGGGATTCATGGTTTCCAGGTTGAAATCTCTGGGAAACAACGCATAACCGTAGAACTTTTGGTTAGCAGCAATGCCTAAATCCTGAAAACTGACATATACTCCTCCAACCCCTTGTTGGTCGGGTAAACCAACTGACCACCGTTGTTGTGTCTGTGCTGGGTCGGTGGCATCTCGTCGCGTGACTTGGGTAAAAACTTTATTGAGTCCAGAATCTCCCCAGTCTTGAGTCTCCACGGTCAGGAGTTTTCCGAAACCGGAGGGTTTGTTGTTGGCGTCAATTTCTGTAATTGCAGCGATTTGAAATGGGTCGTTCTGGTTTGGGTTGCCTCGGTCTAAAACCAAAAAACCAATCTTGTGATTCTCCGCAGGTGCAGTTAACCCCTTGGTTTCTATAAAGTCTACTCGCTCAATATTATTTGAGTTGTTATTAGCACCCGTCTCCAGATTGGTGAAAAGATTATCGGCACCGAGATTAACAATATCGGTGAGTAACCCAGTTTCCATTAATGACGCATAACTAGGCACCAGATCAATCTGAAACTCGGTTTGAGTTCCTTCAAACCGTAAAAGATGTCTTTCTCCTTTAACTTGATCATTGTCTATTCGCTCAAGATTAAGCTGATTCAAAGTCCTAATGACGTTGTAGTTCTCTGTACCAACGTTAAAGGATTTTAAAACCTGATTATTAACACCAAAATTCAGGGTATAGCTCTGACTGGGATTGTTAGCACCTGGAGCCGTATAGGAAATATTTTGACCAGAAGCAACAACCTCTGTCTTAAATTGAATGGCAGGTTGGGGTAAAATTCCGGCGTAGTCGTTCAGTGCGGTTTGAGCAAACGGTAGATTCGTTTCAAGATTTCCGGTTGTGAATTCTAAGTGCCAGTCTCCCCCTAGTGTTGCTGTTCCGGTCAGGTTGGTGGAAGCGGCGATATCGGCTTGAGTTAATTGTGCTAAGTTCGTAACGAAGGATTGTCCTAAATTGCCTGTGGCAATGTTACATCCGTACAATAACAGATCCGCATTTTCCGTTAAAGCGGTTTGCCATTGCTCAATAGCAGAGGCATACTGACTAAGGTTATTAGAATTAAGTTTAGTATTACCCAGTTGTAAACTGCCGCTTTCTCCGTGAGAAATAATATGTAGAGCTTCAAGATTTTGACGGTGAGAAAGAACGGCTGTAATTTGTTCAATTCCATCTTGATTCGGATTAAGAATTACAACTTCTACTGCTGGATCAAGTCCCACTAATAGAAGTTGATAATTTTCAACACGAGAATCTACAAAAACGATTTCCGTTTTTTGTGTTTGAGATGTCATTGCCTGGTTTTCCTAATTTAAACTTGGATTGGATGCAAGTAGATGCACAATCGAGGGAGAGCCTCAAACAACCCTGATTTGAATTTTCCGTTGTTATACTTGGATTAATTACTTTTAAATTTTAAGCACATTAAGGTGGGGCTAAAAAGTAATTTAAAATGAATAAAATGCGGGTAGAGATTTTAGGGCAATTACGGCTCTACGAGGTAGAGATGAGCTTGAAAATAACCCATTAATTTCTGGCTCAGGGGAATCACTAATTTTAACCGACTGCGACAAAGAACGAGAGTCTGATCCCGTGTTGTTTAAAGAAACAGGTGATCATGTATCTTTTTAATCTTCTTATCTAAGTGTAATTGCTGAGATCTCCGTTTTTTGGGGGAGTTATGACACATTAAAAACTGTCCTAATCCACCTTGACATTTATGAAAAAAGTGTTAAAAGATTAATAAGTTTTCAAGCAATGCTACAAAAGCGAACCAGGAACGGAAAAAATTGATTATTCTTTCCCATACTGAACCCTGATGTGTAGCAAACATTTAGAGATTTGAGAGAAGCGATTAGCGGATCTACAAGGCAGATCAAAAAAATCTAAATTCTACCTTTGGCAGGTTGAACGGTTCGTCCTGATTGATGATATTCTGGTTTTGCAAAGGGTTGAGCATATCCCTTGGGGGAGTTGTTTAATCCCCGAGGAACTACTCCCCAGTACCGTTTGGTGCTGCTTAGAACCGTAATATATAAACGATGTTCCCATCTCAATTTCCCAATAAAAATGGACGTTCTGAGGAATCCTCTGTCACCCTTACGGATGAACAGGGACGAACCCTCGATTGTATTGTTGTCAAGTCCGCCATTGAATTAGAAGGCCAAGAATATCTGTTACTACTTCCTGTTGATAATCCGGTTGAAATCTTGACTTGGCCAACCGGAGAGGAAGACGATGAAAACGCCATTCCGGTAGAATCTGAGGAAGAAATTGACTTAATTTTTGATTTAGCTAAAGTTGTTTTAGCCGAACAAAATCTCACCCTGAAACGAACGGCTGTGACTCTGACCGTGGCAGGTGAATTACCCGATTTTCTAGAAGAAGAGGAAGAAGAACTGAGCAATGTTGATTCAGATTCCTCTGAGGGAGAACCATCTGAAGATGATGAGGAATATGAGGAACTGTGGCGACTGGCAACATTTTATCAAGAAGAACAGGAATATGGCATCTACGCGCTAGTTGATCCGTTTTATATTCTGGCGCGTCTGGATGAGAAGGGAGAAGTTAAACTGCTCTCACCGCAAGAGTATCAGCAGATAGAACCCTTAATTCCTTTAATTGAAGATAAATTATTTGATGATTTGGAGTAATTTCTAATTCGGTGTTGTCTGTACTAAACTGATCTTGGATTCCACCAGGACTTAGAAATGAGCAGTTGGCAATTAGAGGGCTGTGATTTTAAATTAGCAAGCATTTTCCTCCCTCATACTGCCTCCTGCCTTCTATTATCAATCCAGAATCAGCTTTGGGATTGCCAAAACGAATCAAAAAACTCAAAAAAACCAACTATGAAACGCTTTTCCAAGGGATTGTTTTATCTTCTCATCTTGCCGATTGTCTGGGGTGTTCTAGGTTGGCAAGGTTGGGCGTGGTGGAGTTGGGTGAGTGCGGCTCCCGTCAGTGAGGAACAAGTTAGTTCCTCTGGGAGTGGTGCAAAAACCGTTAAAATTCTGATTCCCCCTGGAACCTCTAGCCAACAAATCGGTGCCGATTTACAAGCGGCGGGCTTAATTCGCTCTGATCTGGCTTGGCGGTTATGGGCGAGATGGTTAATGTTTCAAGACCCGCAAGGGGACTTTAAAGCGGGTGCTTATCAATTGTCTCCCAGTCAACCCCTCAAGGAGATCGCTTCTAAAATCTGGAATGGGGATGTAATGCAACTGAGCTACACCATTCCTGAAGGGTGGTCAATTCAACAAATGGCTGAATACTTTGAGAAAGAAGGCTTTTTTTCTCAGGAGGAATTCTTAGCCGCCACCCGAAATATTCCGAATGATAAATATCCTTGGTTGCCTCGTGAATTGCCGTTGTTAGAAGGATTTCTATTTCCCGATACCTATCAAGTTGAAGCGGGTCAAATTAGCCCCCAGGCGGTTATTGAACAAATGTTAAACCGCTTCCAAGAACAAGCTTTACCGTTGTATGAAAAAGCTAAATCCCAAACGAATTTAGATTTGAATGAATGGGTAACTTTAGCCAGTATTGTGGAAAAAGAATCAGTGGTTCCTAATGAACGAAAACGAATTTCTGGTGTCTTCCATAACCGTTTAAAACAAGG
>JBMDYE010000035.1:0-2805 GCA_048595135.1 Planktothrix sp.
ACTGGGAATTTTAGAAGTTTGAATTTTTGAAAAAAGAGTCGCTTATGAAAGAGCAATTGGTAGAGCGGTTAAAGGAACTTAATAATGAGTTTGCGAAAGGTCCGGGAGTTCTGAAAGAACTTGAGGAACAATCGAGAAATATAAGAGACACCTTATTACGTATTAGAGGAGCAATTCAGGTTCTTCAAGAAGAGTTAACTAAGGAAAACGGCTTCACCAGCAATCAGTTAACCGAAACCGAGAATTTGGACAAAAAAAATGAATCTTTGGAAATTACCAATGGCAAAATCAATACTTCTAAATTGTCAGAACAATTGACAAGTTAAGAGTTAGGATAAAAAAAATTTTGTACGGAAATTTAATTAAGTGTTAAGTAGTGTGATCGCTCTTTCTTTAGATGTGGTGGAAGGCGATCGCACTTTTTTGTTGCTTGGGATTTTGTTTTTTTAGGTTGATCGCTGCTCTGGAGATACTGGTTAATGAGTGCGATCAATCTTGGTGGCTGGAGTCATGGAAGGTCACGCTTGCCTGTGTCTGCTCCAATTGCACTTAGAGGGGCAGGTTCTCCATTCAAGCAGGAATTGACTAAATCTCTTGCAGCGATCTGTTTTAGTCAATCCTAAATTAATCATAAGATCAAGTATTTTTTCAGACTTTAACAAAGATAAGTGAGTTTAAATTAGTCGAATCGCTTACTTTTTATTAGTTTTGGAAATAATAAATAACAGAAAATTCTTAAGTTCGTTTTTCACAGCTTTAACTTGGCTAAATTCGGTTGCCATTCAGGAGTCAACAGGACAAATTAGATTTACGAACAGACTACTAAAAAGGAGTCATTTATGGCGGGCAAATTGAATAAAAGTGTGGCAGCAGACGGAGTTATTGCTTATCAAGATCATACCGATCCCAAAAAATTCCACTACATGCCTGCAAGAATTGATGCGGTATTAGGACAAACACTTCGAGATTTTCAGTGTAAGTATTATGGAATTGGCAGCAAACCAAATTGGGTACATACCACAGGTAGTAACTGGTTAGATGTTAGCGGTGGAGTATTGAATGGTCAGGCTGTTCCCGATATTACAGAGACACAAAAAAAAGCAATCTTGCAGGAAATAGTAAAAGTATATCAAATTGATGATCCTTATCTAGTTCCACTCACCCTTTATGATGCCAAGGTCGCACCAGTATTTGCTAAATCCGTCCAAGAAATAGGAGGCAATGGGTCAGTAAATTTTCCATCAGAGATTCAATTCGGCAACTCGTTCAACTTCAATATTTCTTCAGGAAATAGCCTCTTTTCGCAACTCGTTGCTAGTCAGACAATAGGAGATCATTCTACTGGTTCAGATATTGGTATCAACATCAGTGGTAAACTTAACCTTTATGGAGATCCTTGGACAGCAAGGATTAGAGCTGATCTAAGCCAGGTGTGGTCTTATGTCAGAGATCAGGTAGAAGGAGGTTTATCCTTAGGCTGGTTCAATTTTGGTGTTGGCTACGACAGTATAGCACAGGATCTTCAAAAGAAGAATATCATCCAGATAGAATATATAGAAGGTTCTGGTAGTGAGGAGTTTGGGCGCTCACTCCTCGATGCCACCCGAAAGGTTTTTGAAGCTATCAATGCTCAAATTACAACGGGCGAGGGTATGTTCAAGTTTGAACCGAATCCAAATCCACAACAGCCTATAGACCCGAAAAACTCCTGGGGGGCATCGCTCTTGCCCTGGTCAGTCAGCCTCAACATGTCATTTACGCGCAACAGCTTTAAACAAAGCATCATATTTGATGAGACGGTTTCTTTGAAGGGTTTTGTCAAGATTCCTGTGAACACTTCGATGAATCTAGCCGTTCTTTGTGCACCTCAAACCTGCGGGTTGTTTTATGACGCTACGCTTGATAAGAATGAGTGCATAACCCCAGAGAAACTCCAAGCTTTCTTTAACAGGGCTGCTCAAGAATTAAAACTCAAGAACGAAAAACTTGAGGAGTACGAACAATCCCTCATAAACGGCAAGATAACCTTTGAGAGCTACGAAAAACTGGTTGCACTTATGAATGATAGAACGTTTTCAGAAAAGACTTCAGATGGGAAACTTCACATTTCTCAGGAGGAAGCTATAGCTAATTTCGAGGAAGAAGTCCGAAAATACTTTGGACTGGAACCAGAGGTCAAGGCAACACAAGGTAATACAATTACTGTAGGTAGCATCTCCTCAACGAACCCTACCCTTTGGGTGAACCTCACAACGTTAGGTACATCCAATACCAAATATTTGATTGCAACTAACTCCCCTGGTGCTGAATGGATATCTGTTAACCAGTTCTGCTCACTTCTATCAATTAAGTGGCTGCAAGAAGGAAGAGGCACTTCGCCTTATGGAATCGGGAATTTCAATGATAGCCAGAAGAAAATCATTGCCGAGCAATTAATTGCTTTCAGCAGCTTGGACGATCAGGTAAACTATACCCTTGGGCAGCTTGGAGGTTCTAAACAGAACTTGGATCAGACAGCATTAGGTGTACAGGGAAACTACCCAATTGGCACAAAGATTTGGGCTGGTAACGATTTTCACGTTATCGCAATCTACCTGACAACTGCAACCACATACGAACTTTACGATTCCAATACTGGATTTACCACAACCTCCTTACCACGTTCTCAGTTTAAGAACTACATGAACACCCTCAACAATAACGCTTTCGTTGTAGTGCGATCGCCAAATTGAAAACCTTGCCTGCCAGCGAACAAGATGCGATCGCATTTCTTCTGATTACTGTCTTGTATCTCTGAAAGTGCGA
>JBMDYE010000036.1:0-17846 GCA_048595135.1 Planktothrix sp.
GAGCGATCTTCCGGTTTAATGGCGGTTCTAAATTCCTGCGGTTGGGCGCGAGTGATGGGTAAAGATTCCGTTAATCCTCGTTGTAAAGCGGTTTGCGCGCCGAACATTTGCGGAGTAATTAATAATCCTAAAATTGCAGAAGTTAATAACAGTAAACTACTCCACCCTTTCGGAAATAAAGTAATGTGTTGCAAGGGAGGAAGAGTATTTTGTTGTAGAATTTGCCTGGCTTTTAACCCTCCCATAACTAACAACGAAACTGCCGCCCCAATAGTCAAACCAAAATAATTGGGATGGATGAGAATATACAGTTTACTCGTCAACCAATATTTGAATAATAAAATTGCCCAGGTTAGCATGGTGATAACATCTAACCAAGGGTTTTCTAACCAAGGCGTTAATCGGTTGTAAAACGTTGTTAGTCGTTGGGTGAGGTGCATGGTGTTGGGTTTGAATTTCTAAGTCAGGTTAACTGAAATTTAAGTTAACCGCTAGGGAGAATAAAAAGGTTAACTGAGCGGCAATAACAACGAGGTAAAAAACGGCTCTGGCTTTAAAGACAGATAACATTAAACCGACGGTTTTAATATCAATCATCGGCCCAAAGACTAGAAAGGCAAGTAACGAACCACTGGTAAAAACGGAGGAAAAAGAGAGGGCAAAAAATGAATCCACCGTTGAACAAATCGAGACAACTCCCGCTAATAATAACATCGCTACAACGGAAGTAACGGGACTTTGACCTAAACTGAGAATCCATTCCCGAGGAACCGCCACTTGAATCAGAGCAGCAATTAAACTCCCCAGAACTAAAACCCCTCCCAGTTCTCGGAATTCCTGCACCATATTTTCTAACATGGAATTCCAACGTTGTTGAGTAGGGGGTAAAAAAATTGTTTTCCAGGGGGGAAGCGGAGATTTAGGAGATTTTATTTTCTTTTCCTTTTTGAGCAAAGGTTGGGGTTGCCACCAAGGAATAGATTCTAAACGAATGGGTTTTTCTGATTCCCCTAAAAAATACGTTCCTGACTGAAGTAAAGGAGACGTTTCTAAATCAGAAGTCGAGGGTTCATAAAGGTCAACTCTGGGTAAAGCACGAGCAATCGCAGGTTGAACCAACGGTTTTAAATCTTTCTGAACACTAAATAACCAACCGAGAATTGTGGCAATAATGAGGGAAAATAACACCCGAAACACGACAATTTCAGGTTGATCTCGAAAGGCTGTCCAAGTAGACCAAATCACAATCGGATTAATGGTTGGCGCCGCAAATAAAAAACTAATCGCCACCGAGGACGGAACCCCCTGCAACAAAAACCGACGCGCTACCGGAACGTTCCCACATTCGCACACGGGAAACAGAAACCCAATTAAACTGCCCACAAACGCCCCTAATAACGGATGGGGGGGAATGAATGACAGAAGTTTCTGTTCATCGACGAACCACAACAGCACACTGGAAAATAAAACCCCCAGCAGCAAGAAGGGAAGCGCTTCTACGAGTAAGCTGAGAAACAGCGTAAACCCGCTATTCAATTGATGGATGATTGTTGTTGGCATCCCTCACCTATTCTGAGAACAAAGCACTTCCTGAATTACGGGGATCACCTTCCCGATAGGAATTGAGCGTTGTCGCTCGTTGTGCTTCATCCAACTTAGCAGATGTTAGGCCCCGATTGTTAAATCTTGGGGGTTGAGTGACTGGGGAGATGAAATAATTAACTCCCTAAATACCGCCGAATAAAGCTTTCTAAACTTTCCATTTTGATTTGATAAATTGATTCTAAGGTGTCAATTTCTTCCGGTGTGCAGAAAAACTCATTTCCTAATAACACCCGTAAGGTTCCTAATTTTTGATATAAATCTAAATTAAATAGACCTAACCCTAATCGCAATCCATCAAACAACGATAAAGGAGGATTAATGACAATCGGTTCCCGTTTAAAAACACAACTGAAGATTTTGTAAATATCTTCTCTGGTAATAATTTCTGGCCCTCCGACAGGAAAAGTTTGATTTTTCGCACCTGTTTTAGTGACAGAATCAATGGCAATGGCTGCGACATCATCGGTACTGACAACGGAGGTGCGATTCTGCGGATCACCAATTAATAAATAAAGTCCGGTTTGTTTAAAGCGTTCTGCTAAAGGCAATAAACTAGACGCTAATGCTGAAGGTCTTAAAATCGTATAATTTAAACCGCTCTTTTGGAGATATTTTTCAACTTGACGCTTGGCTTTAAAAACGGGAGAATCTTCATACCCTCGCTCCGTTCCTAATACGGAAATAAAGACAAAATGTTCAACGTTGGCTTGTTTTGCTGCATCAATTAAATCAATATTTGCTCGATAATCAATCCCTTGCGGATCATTAGGGTTACTATGGGTACTAATAATATATTGAACCCCTCGACAAGCTTTTTCAATATCTCTTTCTTGGGTTAAATCGCCAATAAAAATTTCTGCCCCTTGGTGTTCCAATTGGGAGTAGCGAGACGTTAACCGCACAAATCCCCGCACTGATTTTTCCTGAACCCGTAATCGATCAACAATTCGACGCCCTAAATCTCCAGTGGCACCAGTGACTAAAAACATAATTTGATTTCCTTTCAGATTTTCAATCAACAGAACTTACAAAAAAGAACTTAAAAACTCGGTTTCTGAATCAAAAATCTGAGTTTCATCCACAAAACCCCAAGCAGAACCCCAGTTTTTTGAAAAGTTATAACCTGATTAAAGCTCATAAAAATCATAAACGACAACGCCTGTTTTGGGATCATTGTCAATCCCAACATAACCACTTTTTAACATCGCATTTAAGGCTTTTTCGACCTCATCAAAACTTAACCCCGTCGCCATGACACCCTGAGTCACGGATAATTTACCGCCACGAGCAGCGGCAGCTTTTAATAATTTAATGCGTAGCTGTTCTTGTTGATTATCCAGGGTCAAAGTGACTTGATTTTGATAAGAATAAAGGGGAACCCCTTGCGCCGATATGCCTAATCTTGAGCGAACTTTAGCATTATGTTCTTCAACCATCCTAGGAATAAAAAACAAATCTAAAAATTGCCCAAATCCAAATAAACCAAAGGTACACAACCAAAGTAAACCTGTCCCAATTTTGCCATTGTAAAATCGGTGCAGTCCGTGAAAGGGGCTAACAAAACAAGCCGCCCACAATAAATAACTCATCCCAACTTTATTCATAGACATTAGAGAAGAATTAAGAATATTTCGCTGACCTAACTTTCATTGTAGACAATGAACCGAGTTAAGATGTGACATCTCTATACAGTCGGACACATCATCAGTTATCAGTCATCAGTCGGACACATTAAGAAATTCTCCCCTTGTCCCCTTGTCCCCTTGTCCCCCCTTCCCCTTGTCTTCTATAAATGTTGCAATTCTTAACGGACGGTGTTGCCTGGTTGTGGTTATCCGTTGGTAGACTGTATGACGTAGCAATTATTATGCTGATATATTTGAGCGCTAATTTCGCGCCGAGTCAGGGCCAAAAGTTCCCCAACTCCAACCTTTAAGACCCACAGCGATAAGAAGAGATTCAACAGACATGGTAGATTCCCTAAAAAAACCCACCTTTGATGAAATCCGGCCAGGGGTTAAAGTTCCAGCCAAGGAAACCATCCTCACCCCTCGTTTCTATACGACGGATTTTGAGGAAATGGCAAAAATGGACATCTCTGTCAATGAAGACGAACTCCGCGCTATTTTGGAAGAGTTCCGCGTTGACTACAACCGCAACCATTTCGTCCGAGATGCGGAGTTTGAGCAATCTTGGGATCATATTGATGGCGAAACCCGTCAACTCTTCATTGAATTTTTAGAGCGTTCCTGTACCGCAGAATTTTCTGGTTTCCTCCTCTATAAGGAACTCAGCCGTCGTCTCAAGGATAAAAGCCCGGTTTTAGCGGAATGCTTCCAACTGATGTCACGGGATGAGGCGCGTCATGCTGGCTTCCTCAACAAAGCCATGTCCGATTTCAACTTATCTTTGGACTTAGGATTTCTAACCAAAAGTCGGAAATATACGTTCTTCAAACCCAAGTTTATTTTCTACGCCACCTATCTGTCTGAAAAAATTGGGTATTGGCGTTATATCACGATTTATCGCCATTTGGAACAACACCCTGAAGATCGGATTTACCCGATTTTCCGCTTTTTTGAAAATTGGTGTCAAGATGAAAACCGTCACGGCGATTTCTTTGATGCCATTATGAAATCTCAGCCTTCGATGTTAAATGATTGGAAGGCAAAACTGTGGAGCCGCTTCTTCTTATTGTCCGTGTTTGCAACGATGTATCTTAACGATTTGCAACGGGCTGATTTCTACGCGGCAATTGGTTTAAATGCACGGGATTATGATAAGTACGTGATTGAAAAAACCAATGAAACCGCAGGTCGGGTGTTCCCAGTGATGTTGAATGTTGAGCATCCTGAGTTCTATGAGCGCTTGGATGTTTGCGTTGAAAACAACAACAAATTAACGGCAATTGCCAATTCCAACGCACCGAAATTTGTTCAGTTCTTCCAAAAACTGCCCTACTACGTTTCTAACGGTTGGCAGTTAGCAAAACTCTACTTCATCAAACCGATTGATGTTACTCCTTTAGAAGGAACTGTTCGTTAAATCTTTCTAAAGCTATCTTAAATTAATTCAGGGGTTCTGGCTAAAACAGAACCTCTTTTTTCTGTTTAAAGTTAGGCGAGAGAACCTCGCCCCTACCTAGAATGGGGTGCAACAACAAATAAACTGATTCCCTATCCCCCCGTAGGGGATGTTAAACTATAGGGGAAAGTAAGACTGGGGAACATCCCTCCCTTGGACGAAGCAAGGCAAGGTTCTTCAGTATTACGTTATGGCAACACTTGAACACGAGGACGAAAACGTGGTTGCAACTCCTGAAAAACTTGAAACAATTACCTCCGCATCGAATCATGCTGAAGGTCAAAACCGAGTCGCCGTTTTATTGATGGGTTATGGCGAAGTCGAGAGTTATGAAGATTTTGCGAATTACAATGAACAAGCTTTAAATCTTTTAACCGCTAAATTTGCCCCGGTTCCTACCTGGATTTATCCGCCTCTGGCTAAACTATTGGCTATTTTTGACTTCCATGAATGGAGCCATCAACACGGCAATTTTATCTCGCCCCATAACGCCATTTTTGAGAAACAACGGGCGGGAATTGAACAGCATTTAATTGAAAAATGGGGCGATCGCGTTAAAGTCTTTAAAGCGTTTAACTTCTGCGCGCCCTTCCTTCCCGAACAAGTTTTAACCGAAATTAAAGCAGAAGGATTTGATAAAATTCTGATTTATCCGCTGTTAGTGGTGGACTCAATTTTTACCAGTGGAATTGCTGTTGAACAGGTGAATAACGCCTTAACTAAATTGGCGGATGATGATGAACATTGGGTAAAAGGGCAACGGTATATCCCTTCGTTTTATAATGAACCTGAGTATATTCAACTGCTGGCAGATTTAGTCAATGAAAAAATAGAATCGGAGTTAATTCAAGCTTATCTTCCTTCTCAAATTGGCATCGTTTTAATGAATCATGGTTGCCCTCACAAAGCCAAAGGATTCACCTCTGGCATTGATGAAAGCCAAGCCCTGTATGAAATGGTACGGGAAGAATTAATTTATCGTTATCCATTAATTTCAGTGGGTTGGTTAAATCATGATACCCCGTTAATTGAATGGACTCAACCCAATGCAGAATTAGCCGCTAAAAATTTAATTGAATTAGGTGCTAAAGCTGTTGTATTTATGCCCATTGGATTTGCCACAGAAAACCATGAAACGTTATTAGATGTAGAACATATTATTTCTGCATTAAAACGCAAACATTCTGACATTACTTATGTTCAAATGGATTGTGTGAATGATCATCCGAAGTTTCTGGAAATGGCAGCAGACTGGGCAAATCCATTAATTGAAGCGTTACTCAGTGAAACCGCATTAGCAGTGAATCCTGGGTTAGCAGTCGCTCATTCTCATCATGATCATCACCACCATGATCATGATCATGATAACCATCACCATCACCATCACGGTGATGATCACCACCATTAAACAGATGCGATCCTAAATGATTATCGTAGGGACAAATTATGAATTGTCCCTACGAAGTCCAAGGACTAACTCCTGTTCTACTATAAAGCTTTAGCTTTTTTAGGTTTAATTAAAAACACCTGCGGTGGACTACTCATCACGTTAGGATAAACTTCATGACGTAAGATCTCATATCGTTCTTTCAGCACTGAGCGAATTGTTTTTACATCAGTTCTGGGATACAAAATCAACCAATATCGAGACTTATTTGCAGGTAATGAATCTAACATTTCCCCAACAAATTTCTTGTTTAATTTGAGCGGATGCTTGATTCCTTTTTCGGCTAACGGTTGAATGGGTAATGAGCCTTTATAATATCGCGGTAAGGCTAAATGGGGTTCCCATACAGGAGCATAAAATCCAATCGCATCCCCAGGTTGTTGTTCTGCCTCAATTAAACTAACAATTCCTTTCCAATCATCATGATATAAGTGGGTATAATAATGGGTTAATCCTCCCGTTACTGCGATTAAATAAACCAGCGCGAGACCTAAAGCCATTAAGCGATATTTCTGGAAAATTGTTTGAAATCCTACTGCTAATAAAATGATATAATAAGGCGCAATAAATGTTAAATATCGATCAATTAGCAGTGAACCGCCTATATAGGATGCTGATAACAAAATTAGGAAGGGGATAATCGCCCAAAGTGCAATCCAGAGTAACTTTGATTGCGAAGGGTTTTGTTTAACTTGTTTAAGAACTTGTCCTAAACCGACGATTAATAAAAAGATTAAAACTAGGTTGTAAATTGCATAGAAAGCACAAGCCATTTCTTCCCAACCCAACCCAGGAGATTTTTGACCCGATTCATACAAAAATCGTAAGCTTTTTAAAGGCCAGAACGCCGTAAAAGTAATTAAATCAACGGGAATTAAGAAAAGATTGGGTTTAGGATTATTCGCCACCCAATCCTGCAAAAATTTAGGCATTGCCTTCATTAACGCATAAGCAAAAGGCAGCCAAATTAACCCACCGATTATTAATCCTTGCCCAATTCTTACTAAGATCTTTTTCTGATCTTTAAACCTCCAAATAATTAGGATTAAATCCGCAGGTACTATTAATATATTAATCGGGGTTGCTAAAATTGATAATAATCGCCCAATTAACCAAAAAATGATTAATTTTAGCGTTAATTTTTCTAGCCCGTAACTGAGGGCTAGAGTTCCCCCTAACGAGAAAAATGTACTCATTGAATACATCCGAATTTCTTGAGAATAACCGACGGAAAAAGGGGAAATCGTAACCGCAAATGCAGCCATTAACGCCGTCCAACGATTGGCGACTCTTAAGGTGAGTAAATAAATCAGAATAATCGAACCAATACTAAAAGGGACAGAAGATAACCTTAACCATCCATCACTGTCTCCAAATAACATCCAAAACCGCAAAAATAAAGAATAAAAAAGCCGAGGTTTTAGTTTTAAACTTTCTGCATCTCGAATACTAAACTGTTCATCCATCCAAATACTTTCTGTTCCAATTTGATACAGTCGCAATATTGTTCCTAAGATCACGATTAAAATTAAAGGAATCCATTGCCGAAATTCTTGGGATTGTAATTGATTATAAAGAAATCGGATTCTTGGGGTTTGTGGTTCAAATGTCTGCATTTTTTTAACCTCTAAATCCTAGTCAATTTAGAAAAGATTTTTTAATTAGGGGGCAAGTTTTGTTAAGTTAGCGTCAATCATCTATTTAATCGGTTTTGTAACGGTTTGGGGAGTCGGACGAGGTTCTACTAAAAAGACGTGTTGATCACTATTAACAGAACTCGGAAAATTTTGATAGCGGATCACATTGTATTGTTGGTTAATGATAGTTTTAAAAACTGATAATCCACGCGACCAAGGTTCATACACCACCAACCAATAACGGTTAGATTGACTCCCCGGTAAATTGTTTAAGATTTTAGAAATAAAAACAGGGGTTTCTTCCGGTGGACGGGGTAAACCTTCATCGGACATCACATGGAAACTAGCAGATCCTTTGTAGTAGCGGGGAAGTGCTAAATGGGGTTCCCAATCTGGTGCATAAAATCCTATTTTATCCCCTGGTTTTTCATTGGCTTCAATCAGTTGAGCAATGCCTTTCCAATCATCATGATAATTAGTCGTGTAATAATGGGTTAATCCGTTACTAACAGCCATGAAATAAATCAGAGCAATTCCTAACCCAATCGGGCGATAATATTGCCAAACTTGCTGGAAGCCAACGGATAATAAAATTAGATAATAAGGGGCAACAAACATTAAATAGCGATCGCGCCAAATTGACCCTCCCGTATAGGAAACAATCAGAATAAAAAGAGACGGTAATAAACACCAAATCGCCACCCATAACAGTTTAGGAGGGGATACCTTTTGTTTAACTTGAGCAATGACTTGTAAAATTCCAATTGCAAACAAAAACACCGTGATTAAGGTATAAATCATGTAAAAAGCTAAGGTGGTTTCTGGCGTTCCCCAACCTTCTAAACTCAAGTTTAGTTCATTCAATTTTGGTAAATCCGTAATCGGCCAAAAGGTTGTAAAGACCGTCAAGATAGAGGGAATCAGTAAAATATCCGGTTTCCTTTGATAGGCAACCCAACCCTCCATAAATCTCGACATTACCGTCATTAAAACATAAGCAAAAGGGAGCCACAATACAGCAATTAAAATTAACCCTTTACCAATCTGACGAAATCGCTGTTTTTGTTGGCGAAATTTCCATCCGACTAAAATTAAATCGGCTAACAACAAAAACAAATTTAACGGAGTTGTTAAAATCGCTAAACATCGGGCGATAATCCACGAACGTAAGGCATTTTTTCGGGTTTCTTCTAAGGCATCAATCAGTTCTAACGTTCCCCATAACGTTAAAAAGGTACTCAAGGCATACATCCGAATTTCTTGAGCATATCCCACAAACAATGGGGAAATCGTCATTAAAAAAGCAGCGATTAAACCAATTGAACGGGAGGCTACTTTTGAGCCAATTAAATAGGTTAATAAAATACTGGCAACACTAAAGGGAAGGGAAAACAGCCTTAACCAAGTATCACTTGTCCCGAAGAACATCCAAAACCGTAACAACAGATAATAAAGGGGACGGGTTCCTAATTTAAGATTTTCCGCGTCTCGAATACTAAAATTTTCATCCACCCAAATGCTTTCCGTGCCAATTTGATACAAGCGTAACGCTGTTCCTAAAACTAAAAGGGAAATAATCGGCCACCAAATCACTGCATTAGGATCTGATAATCGTTGACTCAAAAAACTAAAACCCTTGAATTGTTTAGATGATTTCTGCATTTTTCTCAATAATTAAAGGTTTAAGATAATCCAACACTTGAAAACCCACGCAAACAAAACGATCAAAAAATGCAAACGATTTTATTAAGCTAAAGTTAGCTTAAACGAAAAATTCACCGATGAGTAGACAGAAGGTAGCGGTTAAAAAGTTGACTCAAGGGAAAAAATGCTAGTTTTTCAATCGCTGCATGATTTCCCATTATTCTTTAGTAGAATAATTGAAATTGTGAAACTTAAATCATAGTTTACTCCAGTCTGCTCAATTTGGCAAATATTTTTGAATTGGGGTGACAAGTTATGTCAGCCAGCGTCATCATCCATTCAATCGGTAATGGTAAGGTAAGGAGGTATAATTAACTCTGGAGCCATCAGGTTTCCTATTGCCTGCAAACTCTCCCCAGATCAAATCAGTTATAAGGCTTTAGTCTGATCATTAAGAGAAAATAGCGTTTATCCTGAATTTATGTCCCGTGTTAGAGCGCCTGAACTTCCTCAAGATTTTCCTTGGTTAAATTGCGATAACCCTTTATCGTTAAAACAATTAAAAGGACGAGTGGTTTTATTAGATTTTTGGACATATTGTTGTATTAACTGCTTACATATTCTCCCTGATTTAAAATATTTTGAGCAAAAATATAAAGATTGCCTCACGGTTATCGGGGTACATTCTGCTAAATTTAATAACGAAGAAAATATTGAAAATATTCGTCAAGCGATTCTACGCTACGATATTGAACATCCCGTTATTGTGGATCAAAATTATTATATTTGGCAACAATATGCCGTTAAAGCTTGGCCGACTTTAGTAGTCATTGACCCCCAAAGCTATTATGTAGGAAGTGCAGCCGGAGAGGGAAACCGAGAACCCTTAGATGATATTTTAGGAAAATTAATTCAAGAGCATCAAGATAAAAATACGATTCAGTTTTCAGAAATTAACCTAATTTTAGAAAAACAAAAACAACCTTTAATCACACCCTTAGCCTTTCCGGGTAAACTATTCGCAGATAGCACAGAAAACCGTTTATTAATTGCTGATTCAGGACATCATCGAATTGTGATTAGTTCGTTAGAGGGGGAAGTATTACAAATAATTGGAACTGGACAACCCGGATTAAAAGATGGTTCCTTTGAACAAGCACAATTTTCATCACCCCAGGGAATAATTTTAGATTCAGAAACTCAAATTATCTATGTTGCTGATACCGATAATCATGTCATTAGACAGATTGATTTAAACACCCAAACGGTGACAACAATTGCAGGAACAGGAGAACAAAGTTATCAATTAGAACCTGATTCTGGTTTCGCGTTAGAAACGGCTTTAAATTCTCCTTGGGATTTAGAGAAAATTGGGAATCAATTATTGATTGCCATGGCTGGTTCCCATCAGATTTGGGTGATGAATTTAGAAACAAAAATTATTAAAACTTATGCAGGAAGAGGCGCAGAATCTAACGTGGATGGGGAGTTATTAGAAGCCGCTTTTGCTCAACCCAGTGGACTTTCAACGGATGGGACAGAACTGTTTATTGCCGATAGTGAAATTAGTACCATTCGAGGAGTTGGTTTAGGGGAAAATCCTCTTGTTAGAACGATTTGTGGAAGTGGGGGATTATTTGATTTTGGAGATGAAGACGGGGAAGGATTTAACGTGCGGTTTCAACATTGCTTAGGGGTAGAATATCGCGAAAATGTGTTATGGGTTGCGGATACTTATAATCATAAAATTAAAAAAGTTGATCCGAAAACGGGACATTGTGAAACCATATTTGGAGATGGAAAACCGGGGAATCTCGATGGAATTGGCAAAAATGCGCGATTTTTTGAACCCTCTGGGTTAAGTGCGATCGCCTCTTTTCTTTATATTGCCGATACCAATAACCATGCGATCCGTCAAATTAATTTAGAAACCTTTGAAGTTAAAACCCTTCAATTTCAAGGATTATGTAGTCCTGATGTTTGTCTTCCTTCTGAATCTTAATTAATACGCTGGACTATGCCCATCAATCTTAATTGGTAGGATGGGCTATGCCCATCAATCTTAATTAATTCTAATATAATTAAACCGTTTTAGAGGGACAACTCTTTTATTTTTAAAGTTATTTTTGATGGGCATAGCCCATCCTACATTATTGAAGTTTGCTTTTTGCTTGGTGTTCAAACCATGTAATTACTTGTTTAACGGTTAAGTTTTGAATCGGAACATCGGCTTCTAATGCGGCTTGCTTTAACGGTTTCAAGGACGAAACGACTAACTGAGTAAAAAAGTTTTCAAAATTGGCATTTAATTCTAACTGATTTTTAATACTTTCATCGTTTTTAATCCAAGCTCTAATTTGTTCAGAATCAACAGTTTCAATGGTGATATTTTCCTGATCCGCAATTTGTTTTAAACACCTTAACGCATAAATCGCTAACCGCGTTGAAAATTTTTCTTTGGATGATAATAAAGCCGCATCGACTTGACTGGATTCTTCGGGAGTTAAAAATTCCATAAATTTATTTTTTTATAGATTATTGGGATGTTAGTCTTGAATTTCACTAATTAAATACCCGCACCGATGTTCCCCATTCACAATCCAATGGGTACGTTCTACGGTACAATCCGATAAAATGGCTCCAAACATTTCAAGTTCATGACCACAAACACTCGGAAACGACTCAGCAACATTAGAAATGGCGCAATTATGCTCGGTTAAAATATAACGTTCAATGGGAATTTCAGTGTCTTGGGATTCAACGGGATAATATTCCGCCATATACCCTTCTGCTTTTCGCAATTGAACTAAATTTTCGACCCGTTCTTTAACCGAACCCGTCCCGACTTTTTCCCGATATTCTAAGGCTTTGCGTTGCCATTGTTTGTGCAAAATTTGACTAACTTGCTCATGTCCAACGGTCTGCGCTAAGGTATCCAGAAACGAAATCGCAAACTCATCATAACGATTGGGAAAGCGATCGCGACCTTCATTTGTGAGTTTATAAACGTGCTGGGGACGTCCCATCCCCACCTGAACCGTTTCATAAAAAATCAATGCCTCTAGTTCCAAGTCCTTGAGGTGACGTCGAATCGCTTGGGGACTAATATCAAGCGTCTCGGCTAACTCCTGCGCTGTCGCTTGTCCCTGCTTGAGTAAGCGTTGCAGAATGTCCTGTTTGGTTGAATGTTGCTGGGTCGTAGCCATCGTCTTAACAAAAATTTACGAATTTGGACTTTGACAATGCACTTGTTGTTAATGTAGCTTAAAATAGACTTAAGTAACAAATCTGTTGTTTAAGTCAACAGTCCACCATCCGTCCGCCATCCTTTGAGATTCCGAGAACACTAAACAGAGTCAAGCGTATGAGTGCTTCCGTTAAAACCCTAGTTAATCAACCCTATAAATACGGCTTCATTACCGATATTGAGTCAGACACCATCCCCCGTGGACTCAACGAAGACATCGTGCGTCTGATTTCTGCCAAGAAAAATGAACCAGAGTTCATGCTTAACTTCCGCCTCAAAGCTTATCGGCAATGGCTGAAGATGCAGGAACCCACTTGGCCGCACGTGAACTATCCACCCATTGATTATCAATCGATTATCTACTATTCCGCGCCGAAAGTCCAACAGAAAAAAGGCAGTTTAGAAGAAGTCGATCCCACATTATTAGAAACCTTTGAAAAATTAGGGATTCCTTTAACGGAACAAAAGCGGCTTGCCAATGTGGCGGTTGATGCGGTCTTTGATAGTGTTTCCATTGCCACAACTTTTAAAGAAAAACTGGCTAAAGATGGCGTAATTTTCTGTTCAATTTCTGAAGCCGTTGAAGAACATCCTGAATTAATCGAAAAATATTTAGGGAGTGTAGTTCCCGTTGCGGATAATTTCTTTGCGGCTTTAAATTCAGCCGTTTTTAGTGATGGTTCGTTTGTTTATATTCCCAAAGGCGTTAAATGTCCGATGGATTTATCAACCTATTTCCGGATTAATAACGGAGATTCGGGGCAATTTGAACGGACATTAATTGTTGCAGAAGAAGGCAGTTCTGTTACCTATTTAGAAGGGTGTACTGCCCCGATGTTTGATACCAATCAACTGCACGCGGCTGTAGTCGAATTAGTCGCATTAGATAACGCAGAAATTAAATATTCCACAGTACAAAATTGGTTTGCTGGCGACGAAGATGGAAAAGGCGGCATTTACAATTTTGTCACTAAACGGGGACTCTGCAAAGGCGTTAATTCTAAGATTTCTTGGACACAAGTGGAAACGGGTTCTGCCATTACTTGGAAATATCCCAGTTGTGTATTAGTGGGGGATAATTCCGTCGGCGAATTTTATTCTGTCGCTTTGACGAATAATAAACAACAAGCCGATACTGGAACCAAAATGGTGCATATTGGCAAAAATACCCGCAGCACGATTATTTCTAAAGGAATTTCTGCTGGAAAATCCGCCAATAGTTATCGCGGTTTAGTGAAAATGGGGCCGAAAGCAGCAGGCGCGAGAAATTATTCTCAATGTGATTCAATGTTAATTGGCGATCGCGCCCAAGCGAACACATTTCCCTATATTCAAGTCGAGAATAGTACCGCTAAAGTTGAACACGAAGCATCCACTTCAAAAATTGGAGAAGATCAACTGTTCTACTTTACGCAACGGGGAATTTCTGCTGAAGATGCAGTGTCTATGATTATTAGTGGATTCTGTAAAGATGTCTTCAACGAATTACCGATGGAATTTGCCGTTGAAGCGGATAAATTATTAAGCTTGAAGTTAGAAGGCAGCGTCGGGTAGGGGCTGATCTTCCGCAGCAATTCAACTTTTTAGGGCGGGATTTTCCCGCCCCTACGATGAACTACAACAACGAAACAAACCATGATTAAAGAAAATAGTGAAGTAATTTTGTCCGTTAAAAATTTAACGGCGAATGTAGAAGGAAAACAGATTTTAAATGGCTTGAATCTGGAAATTAAAGCCGGAGAAGTTCATGCCATTATGGGTCAGAATGGGTCGGGGAAAAGTACCTTCTCTAAAGTGTTAGCCGGACATCCGGCTTATGAAGTGACCGGAGGGCAAATTACCTTTTTAGGTCAAAATTTATTAGAATTAGAACCGGAAAATCGGGCGTTAGAAGGCATCTTTTTAGCCTTCCAATATCCCATTGAAATTCCTGGAGTGAGTAACTTAGATTTTCTGAGAGTCTCTTACAATTCTAAGAGAAAACACCAAGGGTTAGAAGAACTGGATGCCTTTGATTTTGATGAATTAGTCCGTGAAAAAATGGAAATCGTCAAAATGCGAGATGAATTTTTAGACCGCAGCGTTAATGAAGGGTTCTCCGGTGGAGAGAAAAAACGCAATGAGATTTTACAAATGGCGTTATTAGAACCCAGATTAGCATTATTAGATGAAACGGATTCTGGGTTAGATATTGATGCCTTGAGAATTGTGGCAAATGGGGTTAATGAACTCAGCAACGAAAACAATTCTTTATTAGTAATTACCCACTATCAACGGTTACTCAATTATATTGTGCCGGATTTTGTTCATGTCATGTCTGAGGGCAGAATTATTAAAACAGGCCCTAAAGAACTCGCCTTAGAATTAGAAGAACAAGGTTATGATGATGTCGTTTCAGAAGCAATGGTAGGGGTGTAATGAGTAATATTCAACTTGAAGAAAAACAGCAAACTACAACGTTAAACCAACTGCTTCAAACCGTTAAAACGGGATTCTCTAAAGCGAATTCTTCTGAATCTTTGTTAGTTCCTGAATTAAAACTGCAACTGCAAGGCATTCGGGATTATGCAGAAAATTGGGCGCAAGAATTAGAAATTCCCACTCGCCGGGATGAAGAATGGCGGTTTACGGATTTATCCCCGCTTTTACAATATAATTTTGAAACGGCAAATTCCGTTACTCTGGATGAACAAGCGATCACTTCTTTAAGCATACTGGAAGCTGAACAAAGTCGCCTTGTTTTTGTTAATGGTTTCTATACACCAGACTTATCTTCAACGGCTGCATTACCCGATGGAGTTTTTGTTGGCAATTTAGCCCACCTTCCCGAAAAACTAAGAGAAAAAATCCCCCACTATCTCGCGAAACAACAAGGAAACCAAGAAGTTTTTACCACTCTAAATACAGCCGGGTTAACGGATGTGGCTGTGATCTGGGTGAGTAAAAATCAAGTCATTGAAACCCCGATTCATTTACTATTCATTTCCACCCTGGGAAATACGCCATCCATGAGTCAACTTCGGGGGTTAGTAGTGGCAGAAACTGGAAGTTCTGTTTCCTTAATTGAACACTATGCAACCCTAGAATTTTTTGCCTGTTCTGATCAGGTGAAAGGTCATCCTTATTTTAGCAATAGTGTGACGGAAATCTGGTTAGAAGAAAACGCTGAAGTGAAGCATACCCGCCTGCAACGGGATGCAAGTTCCGCATTTCATATTGGTAGAACAGCCGTTTCTCAATCTCGAAATAGTCGTTATACTTGTAATGCAATTAGTTTAGGGGCGAAGATTTCTCGTCATAATTTAGACGTTTATCAAACCGGAGAAGGCACAGAAACTTATCTGAATGGATTAACGTTAATTGGCAATGAACAACTCGCAGATACCCACAGCAGTATGATGCTAAATCATCCCCATGGAACTGTTGCTCAAGTTCATAAATGTATTATTGATGATAAAGCACGGGCTGTTTTTAATGGGAAAGTGTTTGTTCCACAAGCTGCCCAATTTGCCAATGCCAGCCAATTAAATCGCAATTTATTGTTATCCTCTAAAGGGCGAGTGGATACGAAACCGCAATTAGAAATTGTGGCAGATAACGTTAAATGTTCTCACGGTGCCACCGTCAGTCAATTAGAAGAAGATGAAGTCTTTTATTTGCGGAGTCGGGGCTTAAGTGAACAGGCGAGTCGTCACTTATTAATTGATGGATTTGCAGCCGAAATTCTATCTCATTTGCCTTCAGAATCATTACAAAAAAATCTGTCTCGTTGCGTTTCCTGTCGCACAGATTTGGTTTAATTAGATTCAGATTGGTTTGGGCGGGGAAACCCCGCCCCTACAGAGATGTTGATCTAAGGTGAACCAAAAATAAAGAATTGACGGAATAAAAATTTGAAAATTTAGAAGTGAATTACAATTGTAATAGAATTCTTATCCTAACCTGATATTTTAAAGGATACAAAAAATGACCCTAACTCAAGAAAGAACCCTCGCTGATACCGTCCGTGCTGATTTCCCGATTTTGCATCAGGAAATCAACGGACACCCGTTAGTTTATCTGGATAATGCCGCAACGTCCCAAAAACCCTTAGCGGTGTTAAATGCGATTCAGAATTATTATCAACAATACAATTCTAATGTCCATCGCGGGGTACACGCCTTAAGCGCGAAAGCAACGGATGCTTATGAAGCGGCACGGTTAAAAGTTGTTAAGTTTATTAATGCGGCTTCTTATAAAGAAATTGTTTATACTCGTAATGCCAGTGAAGCCATTAATCTTGTTGCTTATTCCTGGGGATTCAATACTTTAAAACCCGGAGATGAAATTATCCTCAGTGTCATGGAACACCACAGTAATATTGTTCCTTGGCAAATGGTGGCACAAAAAACCGGGGCGGTGATCAAATATGTGGAATTAACGGAAACCCAAGACTATGATTTTGAACAATTTAAAACGTTAATTTCTGACCGCACAAAATTAGTGTCAGTTGTTCATGTTTCTAATACATTAGGCTGCATTAATCCCGTTGAGGAAATTTGCAAAATTGCCCACCAATACGGGGCAAAAGTATTAATTGATGCTTGCCAAAGTGCGCCCCATAGCCCGTTAGATGTGCAGAAAATCGGTTGTGATTGGTTAGTGGCATCAGGACATAAAATGTGCGCGCCAACGGGAATCGGATTCCTCTATGGAAAGTTAGAATTATTAGAAGCCATGCCACCTTTTTTTGGGGGCGGAGAAATGATTGAAGAGGTGTATTTAGATCGGTTTACAACGGGAGATCTTCCCCATAAATTTGAAGCCGGAACTCCGGCTATTGGAGAAGCGATCGCCCTCGGTGCCGCCATAGATTATCTGATGGGAATTGGCATGGATAAAATTGCCAATTATGAACATGAATTAACCGCTTATTTATTTGAACAATTGCGCGAAATTCCTGAAGTGACGGTGTATGGCCCCCAACCTAATGCAAAAGGGGAAGGACGGGCGGCTTTAGCGTCTTTTAGTGTGGAAGGAATACACGCCAATGATTTATCAACCATGTTAGATGATGCGGGGGTGGCGATTCGTTCTGGGAACCATTGCACTCAACCGTTACATCATTATATCGGCGTTTGTTCAACGGCTAGAGCAAGTTTATATTTCTACAATACCAAGCAAGAAATTGATGCGTTTATTG
>JBMDYE010000037.1:0-7885 GCA_048595135.1 Planktothrix sp.
ATGTATCGAGTAAACGACGATCAAACGCTTTGAGACGAATCCGAATTTTTTGCTGTTGAATAGTAGCCATTTGATGTTGAGTTGTCTAGGTACAGGATTTCGAGTTTTCTTAATCAAGGATCAAAACCTCAAGGTGCAGAAAAGAGCGTTAAACGACTCTACTTTTCTGCCCCCTTGAAATTAATCCCAAAATTCAGTTCAAGTGCCTACTTGAGAATTTTGGCAACGACACCCGCACCAACGGTACGGCCACCTTCACGAATCGCAAACCGCATCCCTTGTTCAATAGCGATGGGGTTGATCAGTTCCACCGTCATTTTAATCCGGTCACCAGGCATCACCATTTCAGGTTCGCTACCATCATCAGCCGTATAGGTGCTGATGGTTCCGGTCACATCGGTTGTCCGCACATAGAACTGAGGACGATAGCCTTTGAAGAACGGAGTATGACGGCCGCCTTCTTCTTTTTTGAGAACGTAAACTTCCGCTTCAAACTGGGTATGAGGGGTAATAGAACCTGGTTTGGCAATCACCATACCCCGTTCAATATCGGTTTTCTGGATACCCCGTAACAGAATACCCGCGTTGTCTCCAGCCAGACCTTCTTCTAAGCTCTTCTTGAACATTTCAATCCCAGTCACGGTGGTGCTGCGAGTGGGTTTAATCCCAACCAATTCAACGGTATCACCCACCTTGACTTTACCCCGTTCAATCCGGCCGGTAGCGACTGTACCCCGTCCAGTGATGGAGAAGACCTCTTCCACCGCCATCAGGAAGGGTTTGTCAACATCCCGTTCAGGAGTCGGAATGTAGCTATCGACTTCTGCCATCAGCTTATAGATTTTATCAACCCATTTGTTCTCGCCTTGGGGAGTTTTAGGATTGGCAACCATGACATCTAAAGCTTCTTTAGCAGAGCCAGACACAATGGGGATATTGTCACCATCGAATTCGTAGGAGCTTAACAGTTCGCGAACTTCTAATTCCACCAGTTCCAACAGTTCTTCATCGTCCACCATGTCTTCCTTGTTCAGGAACACAACAATATTAGGAACGCCGACCTGTTTGGCTAACAGAATGTGTTCACGGGTTTGGGGCATCGGGCCATCTGCCGCCGACACCACTAAAATTGCACCGTCCATCTGAGCGGCACCGGTGATCATGTTTTTCACATAGTCCGCGTGTCCAGGGCAGTCCACGTGAGCATAGTGACGTTCTGTGGTCTCATACTCCACGTGAGCGGTATTAATCGTAATCCCCCGTGCTTTTTCTTCGGGTGCCGCATCAATTTCATCGTATTTTTTCGCTTGGGCTTGACCCAGGGCTGCCAGAGTCATGGTAATTGCAGCCGTTAAAGTGGTTTTACCGTGGTCAACGTGACCAATAGTACCGATATTAACGTGGGGTTTTGTCCGTTCAAATTTTGCGCGTGCCATTTTGGTTTAGAAATTGAAAGTTTTCAAGAATAATAATTGTGGCTAAAAGCCAGAAGTCTTCAGAATCAGCAGTCATCAGCAATAGGTTGAAGATTGTTTAGTTAAAAGTGAATCCTCACACTTAACGGTTCATCTCTCAACGGCTTGCTGGCATTGGGCGGGATCATCCCGCCCCGGCGACGGTTAACTGAATTTATTTGCCTTTGGTTTTGGCAACAATCGCTTCAGCAACGTTACGAGGAACTTCCTCATAATGGCTGAATTCCATTGTGAAAATGCCTCGGCCTTGGGTCTTGGAGCGAATGTCGGTCGCATAACCAAACATCTCGGCTAAGGGAACCTTAGCGGTCACTTTGGCAATCCCTTGTTCTGTTCCTTGACCTTCGATTTGGCCTCGGCGAGAGTTGAGGTCTCCAATTACGTTACCAATGAAGTCTTCCGGCACTTCCACCTCAACTTTCATCATCGGCTCTAACAGCACAGGAGAAGCTTTACTGACCGCTTCTTTCAGGGCCATTGAACCAGCGATCTTGAAGGCCATTTCTGAGGAGTCTACATCGTGGTAAGAGCCATCCACCAGAGTCGCTTTCACATCAATCAGCGGATAACCAGCAATCACACCGGTTTCACAGGCTTCTTTGATTCCTTGTTCTGCCGGGTTGATGTACTCTTTGGGTACAGACCCCCCAACAATTTTAGAAACAAATTCAAATCCGCTGCCCGGTTCCCCTGGCTCTAGGTCAATCACAACGTGACCATATTGACCTTTACCACCGCTTTGACGGACAAACTTACCTTCGACGCGGTTAACGGGTTTGCGGATCGTTTCCCGATAAGCAACCTGGGGTGCACCCACGTTGGCTTCGACTTTAAACTCCCGCAGCATCCGGTCTACCAGAATTTCTAAGTGCAGTTCACCCATCCCCGCAATCACCGTTTGATTCGTCTCAGGATCAACGGAAACCCGGAAGGTTGGATCTTCTTCTGACAAGGACTGGAGTGCCTTGGAGAGTTTTTCCATATCCTGTTTGGTTTTGGGTTCGACTGCCACGGAGATCACCGGTTCTGGAATAAATAAAGACTCCAGAATGATCGGGTTCCCATCGTCGCAGAGGGTATCCCCTGTCAGGGTATCTTTCAAGCCTAATGCAGCCCCCAAGTCTCCCGCCCGAAGTTCGTCTACTTCGATCCGATCATCCGCTTTCAGAACGATTAAGCGAGAAATCCGCTCTTTCTTATTCTTGGTGGAGTTCATGACATAGCTCCCTTTTTGCAGGATGCCAGAATAAACCCGCACAAAGGTTAAACGACCATAGGGATCAGCCATGATCTTGAATGCCAGTGCTGACAAGGGCGCCTCGTCATCGGCGTAACGAACATCTACTTCACCATTAGGAAGTGTACCTTGAATGGGCGGAATTTCCGTGGGAGCCGGGAGATAGTCGATCACGGCATCTAAAAGCTTTTGTACGCCTTTATTCTTGAAGGCAGAACCACAGAGCATCGGAACAATTGTCCCAGCAATCGTGCCTTTGCGTAACTGTGTCCGAATTTCTTCTTCCGTGAGCTCTTCCCCTTCGAGGTACTTCTCCATCAGGGTATCATCGGTTTCGGCGACGGACTCCACTAATTTCGTCCGATATTCTTCAACGAGTTCTTTAACCGCTTCAGGAATGTCATCGGTGACTTGAATATCTGTGCCTTTATCGTTGGTGTAGAGATAAGCTTTCATCTCTACCAAATCGACTAAGCCTTGGAAGTTATCTTCGCTGCCGATTGGAACTTGAATGGGAACCGCGTTCGCTCTCAGGCGATCGCGAATTTGGCCATAAACTTTGAAGAAGTTGGCTCCCGTGCGATCCATCTTATTCACAAAGACGATCCGAGGAACTTTATACCGATCCGCTTGTCTCCAAACCGTTTCCGACTGGGGTTGAACGCCACCAACTGAACAAAAGACAGCAATGACACCATCTAACACCCGCATCGAGCGTTCAACTTCAATGGTGAAGTCTACGTGGCCTGGAGTGTCAATGATATTGATCTTATGATCGTTCCAACTGGTACTAATTGCGGCAGCCGTGATGGTGATTCCACGCTCCCGCTCTTGAGCCATCCAGTCGGTTACTGCGGTTCCTTCATGGACTTCTCCCATTTTGTGAACCACCCCAGAGTAGAATAAAATCCGTTCTGTTGTGGTTGTTTTGCCCGCATCAATGTGGGCGGCAATACCAATATTCCGTACTCTCTCAAGCGGGACGGTACGTGCCACAGCTACCTCCTTTTTAAACCTTTATTAAGATTTTATACGTTTACGGATATCACTGCTATCCCTAATTTTTAGTACCGATAATGAGCAAAAGCTTTGTTCGCTTCCGCCATCCGGTGGGTTTCTTCCCGTTTGCGAACCGCACTTCCGGTTTCGTTGGCGGCATCCATCAATTCGTTGGCTAATCTAACAGCCATTGAACGTCCGGTTCTCGCTCTCGAATATTGGATCAGCCACCGTAAAGCCAGGGCTGTTCCCCGTTCTGAACGAACTTCCATTGGGACTTGATAGGTTGCACCACCAACCCGACGGGCTTTGACTTCCACGAGGGGGGTAGCATTACGAACGGCTTTTTCAAACACCTCTAAAGGCGCTGAACCCGTTCTTTCTTCAATGGTTTTCAACGCATCATAGATGATCCGATAAGCAATGGATTTTTTACCATGCTTCATGATACGACGCACCATCATACTAACTAAGCGACTGTTATAAACCGGATCGGCCGGAACAGGCCGCTTTTTCACAACTCTGCGACGAGACATAACTGTATTTTCCTCAACACAATTGATGGTTTAGATCAAAACAGGAGGTACAAGTCATTAGAGGCTAGCTGCTGTTAGCTTCACCCTAACAACACCTAGCAACCTCCAAGCTGGTACTCAAAGCTCTTATTTGGGGCGCTTGGCACCATACTTTGAGCGCCCTTGACGACGATCTTTGACTCCCGCCGTGTCTAACGTTCCCCGAATAATGTGATACCGAACTCCCGGCAGATCTTTAACCCGACCGCCTCGAATCATTACTACGGAGTGTTCTTGCAAGTTGTGACCAATACCCGGAATATATGCTGTCACTTCATAGCCAGAGGTGAGTCGCACCCTTGCCACCTTACGCAACGCAGAATTAGGTTTTTTCGGTGTGGTGGTATACACCCTTGTACAAACTCCCCGCCGTTGAGGACAACTTTTGAGGGCGGGAGATTTTGTCTTTTTCTGAGTCTTTTCCCGTGCAGAACGAATCAGTTGCTGGATAGTGGGCATGAGTTACGACATACTGTATTAATTCGGCAATTTGAAGTTTTGTGGTATCTCCATTGAAATACCCCTCCCCTGCCTGGGGATGGGAATTTCCTCGACAAGTATGGTCAGGTGTTGATACCCAAAAGACTATAATAACCCATCCAGCCACTTTTGACAAATGGAAAATTTACAGTAATCAGTAATCAGTAATCAGTAATCAGTAAGGAATTTCTCCTCCTGCTCCCTCTGCTTCCTCCACTCCCTCTGCGTCCCCCCTTGTCCCTTTGTCCCCGTGTCCCCTGGAAACGAGTTTTAGTTATTCGCGACGAAGGAATTGCCACAACTGCAAGTTCGCTCTGCATTGGGATTAAGTAAGCGAAACCCGCCCCCCATTAAATCCTCAGAGTAATCAATCGTTAAATTTTCTAAATAACCCAAACTTTCTGTATCAACTACAACCTGGATCTCTCCACATTGATATAGCACATCATTCGACTGCAACGCTTCGTCAAAGGTCATAGTATACGACCAGTCACAACAGCCCCCCCGTTGTAAGCCTAGACGAAAGAAAAGATTAGGATTTTTCTGTTTAGCTTTTAAACGAAGCACTTCTTGGGTTGCTGCTGGACTCAAATGAATCATGAATGGAATTAAGAATTAAGAATTAAGAACTGGTGACTGTACGGGCGAAGCATTCGGTAGGTAAGTTATCGGTTTTTATCATAAATTTCTGCCCGAATGCTTCGCCCCTACGAAGGCGTGACTGTATTAAGCAGGTGTGCGGGAGTAATCATCTTGGAAACGAATAATATCGTCTTCTCCAAGATACTCACCATTTTGAACTTCAATCAAGATTAATGGGATCACACCAGGGTTTTCCAGACGATGAGACGTACATTGAGGAACGTAAGTAGACTGATTTGAAAATAAAATTTCTTCTTGATCCCCACAGGTGACTTTAGCAGTTCCAGCGACCACAATCCAGTGTTCACTCCGATGGTGGTGCATTTGTAAACTGAGGCGATGACCGGGCTTAACTTCAATTCGTTTAATTTTATACCCTGGCCCCTCCTCTAGAGTCGTAAACGAACCCCAAGGGCGCAATTCAGTCGGGGCTATGGCTAAAGCAGAGCCACTCAGGGCTGAGAGTGCGGCACTATCTGAAACTTCTTGAACTGCTACCATGACTGTGCTTCCTTTAAAACGTTCTAATTAACAAATTAATCAAAAACTTCCGGTGAATGGGCAACATCACTTTTAAACTCTCCCATCACAACGATAGCAAACGCACCCTAGTTGCTGTCATCCATCATAATCGTCTTTAGTGAGAAATCTAACCAAATCTTTACATTGGTCAACAAGTTTTTAGATGACCTGATCAAAAATTCGGGGAGATGACAAGGGATAAAGACTTTCAGAGTAAGCTTTTCCCCGCCAACGGTTAATTGACCCCCCCAAAGACTCAACCCTCAACATTTCTTTAATTTTCAATAAAAACTCCTAATCCATTATGAACTGGGGCAACGGTTTGGGGGGGACGGTCAAGAATGTAGCCGCCGAGATAAAGGCTGGTTGAACTTCCTCCATCTAAATTTAAGGCGTCCGTTGCCCCTAAGGTTTGGAGAATTTGAGCCAGTTCAGCTAAACTAGGGCCAGAACCATTGGGGCGATTGTGAACCGCCGCAATGAGTAACGTATTATTAGCGGTTTTGCCAATGGCACTGCGAATGGCTTTTTGTTGTTGAAAAGCAGGGTTAAAACGTTCCCCAGCAGCATCTAAAACAATTTGACCTTGTTGAATCAGTAATGGCCCCGCCCCTAACATTTGGGGATAGTTTTGATAAGTTGAAGGTTGAGTTTGACTGTCTAAATTTAAGCGAGTCCCAACGGGTAAAGCTTCAGCTAATTCTAAGTTTCCCCGCAATACTAATAAATATCCGTTCCTGGGAATAACAATTGGATTTGTCCCTGCTTTCGGAGTTTTAAGATGACGAATCACTTGTTGATTTTCAACAACAATAATTAATTCATTATCGTTAATTGCAGTATAGGATTCTCCCCAATCTGAATTATAGCGAGAAATTCCCGCTTCAACGTAACCACTATTCAGTAATTGTAACGGTAAGGATTGACCTGAAGAGGTTATTATTGTTTCTTTTAACATCAAACGATCCATAACAATCGAGTTTTGTTGATTCCAAGCGACAACTCCTCGATTTAAAATTGGACTTGATAACCAATTATTATTTAAACGAATGGCTCCTAATGGTAAGCGATTATTGCGATTAAAAAAACCTGCATTAACGGCAATAGGAGATTGATTAATCCGAGCCGTTTCTAATAAAGGAGCAATGCCTTGACGGGAATTAATATTACTTAAAATCGGTTGTAGCTGAATTCCCGTTTTATTCAAATCCACTTCTAACCAATAAACGGGAAATTGAACGGTTTTATTAGAAAGAGGAGTCAGTTTATATCGTTCCAATAGAGAGGGTAATAAATTGGAAGTTTCAGGAATCTCAATATAATTCTGTCGCCAACGTACCCCCGGCATCCAAATAATATTTTTAGAAGTTAAAAAATCGGGTCTTAACTCAACAATCAACCGATTAGGATTAGTTTCTGTGGTAACAACAGGACGCCAACCGGGAGGTAAACTTACTTTAAGGTTCGTTTTAGTTCCGACTGAATTTAATTTTACAAAGGGAAAATCTCGATTAAACTTGTTAAAAATTTGGCGTTCAAGATTCGGATCAAGATTAGCATTCACAGAAATCACCCAATCTTGTAACACAGGGGAAGGTCGAGGCGTGGGAGTGGGTGAAGGGGAAGGAGCCACAGCGGGATCATCCGTTAATTGAGGCGCAACGGGAGTTGAGGGAGAACGGGGTTGAATTACGGGTGTGGGTTGTTGCCAAATCGTCGGCTGATTGAGTTGAATGACAAGGCGCTGAGGAGCAAAACTAGAAAAATTAGAATTAGGAATCAGCGTCGGGAAAGACAGCAATTCCAGGTTGACCGATTGAATTTGAGCCGGAGATGTTGTAATCTTTAACGTTGTACCATCCGGTTCAATTTTCCAATTGGCAATTTGAGCCAGTGGAGCTACATTCAAGTAACGATAAGGACTACCGTATTGAGTCGATAAAATCAGAGATTGA
>JBMDYE010000038.1:0-9980 GCA_048595135.1 Planktothrix sp.
GGGGAAGGCAGGAGGAAATAATTTTTCCGATTACCCATTGCGAGAGTGCCCATTGCCTATTCCCCCCAACCCTTAATTCTTAATTCTTAATTCTTAATTCTTAATTCTTAATTCTTAATTCTTAATTCTCCTTTCATTCCGGCTTCGGTGTGTCCGGGGATGGAACAACGCAAACTATAAGTTCCGGTGCGGATGGGAACAAATACCCATTCGGCTTCTCCACCCGGTTTGAGTTCTAAATCGTGAATGGCGCCTTTGACTTCTAGTTTGCCCGATTCAACTTTTTGTGTCCAACTCACATCGGCAAAATCTTTAGCCGTAAAATAATGTTTTTCGGGACTGGGATTTTTTAAGATTAATTTATATCGTTTTCCGGCTTCAAATTCTAAATGATTCGGGAAAAATTTAAGTTCTCCGGCTTCATTACTTAAATTAACGGTGATTTCCGTTGCGTCTTGACGAGATAAATCCCCAACAGATGCAGCTAAAATGGGTTGATTGAGACTAAAACTTAATCCTAAAACAACCAATAAAAAGCATAAAATAGAACGCATTTTAGCGATCGCTAATTGAATCATGATCAAGTTCCTCAAATTCTTTTTTTAAAGATAAAAGATCAAAAACAGGTTTGATGAATCAGGAGTAGAAACGGATGGTTAATCATCTCCTAACCTAAGACTCGAATAAATTCTAAGGGTAAACCGTCAGAGTCAGCAATAAAAGCCACTTCATAAACTTTATCTCCTATCATTTGCTGCATCGGTTCCAACAAGACCTTTAACGGTTGAAAGAAATCCGGTTGTTCGATAGCAGCGGTTTGAAATTGATCTTTCAGTTGGTGTAACCAACTGGGTAGATCGCTCACCGTATCCGTTAAATCAAAAGATAAATGATAATACCCAACGTAATGTTCATCCCCGAAGGCATCGGGTGCAGGTTTAGGCTGGGGAATTTCTATCAGTTCAATGCGTCCGTTTAACCCTTCCATCCAACAGGCTAAAGTATACCCCGTGGTAAAGCGTTCACAGACTACAAAGCCTAATGTTTCATAAAAAGCGATCGCTTTATGAATATTAGCGGTACGAATAGAAGCATGGTGCATTGCATTTTTCCCTACTCAAATAATCGAAAATAGGGATAACGAATTGGCACACCCTGTTCTTTTTCTAAATCAAAATTAATCACATCCCAACAAGGTTCCTGTTCAGGATCGGGACTAAATTCGACAGGTAAACCGTAAAGTCTCGGCTGTACCGCTTCTGTACCATTGCGCCAAGGAGAACTGCGTTCTAAATAAGCGCTAATTAAATCTTGATAGCGTTTGGCAATAATCACACGGGTGGCACGATAGCCTTGAGTATAAAGCCGATCTAAAGCTTCATGGATTTCAAAGCGAATGCCGTCCGGGTGGGTATGTTGTCGATACCATTCGCCGTCCCATAGCCGCCAATGACGTCCTGATTGCAGGTGAATCAGTTCTTCGGTCTTTGGGTCAGCTTCAAACGCACCATGACGAGGACACAAATAAGTATCCGTCAGAGTTAATGCCGGAATTTTTTGCCGACAGTGGGGGCAACTAATTTCCGGGCCAAAAATTGGGTACTGCAATGCAGAATTCATTATCAAATTGTTTTACACCAGAGGTTATGGTCTACTATATCTATGGGCATTTTACCCTTTCTGAAAATTTATGGCTTGTTTCGCCTTAATTTCATAACAAATCGATGAACCAGGACAATCAATCTCTACCCTTAACAACAACGTATTGGCAACCCCCTGATGTATCCCAAGCGGCGTTTGTGGCATCGAATGCGGTGGTGGTGGGACAGGTTGAAATCGCCGCTGGCGCGAGTATTTGGTATGGTGCGGTGGTGCGGGGAGATGTGGAACGGATTGTGATTGGGGAAAAAACCAATATTCAAGATGGGGCGATTTTACATGGTGATCCAGGGTTAGTGACGGTCTTAGAAGATTATGTTACCGTGGGTCATCGGGCGGTGATTCATGCGGCGCATATTGAACGGGGAAGTTTAATTGGCATTGGTGCAGTGATTTTAGATGGGGTACGGGTGGGAACCGGAAGTATTATTGGGGCGGGGTCGGTGGTGACAAAAGATGTGCCTCCGTTTTCGTTGATGGTGGGGGTTCCCGCGAAACGCTTAAAAGAGGTGTCCCCCGAACAAGCAGAGGAGTTAATTGAACACGCGAAACGGTATGAAAAGTTAGCGTTAGTTCATGCGGGACAAGGAACGGAAACGGGGTTTGAACAACATTAGGAGAAGGCAGGAGGCAGGAGGCAGGAGGCAGGAGGCAGGAGGAGAGTGCTTAATAATCAACAATTACAGCCATTCTATATGTCAAACACGTTCTATGCGTAGCACTATAGTTGTTTTTAGCGTTGGCAAAATCTAAATATAAGTTGAAAAGTGCATCCCAAGTCGGGGATCATAAATTCCTGAAACCCGAAACCGAGCCTGACAATTAACTTCAAATGCACTCTTCAACGGTTTCTACTCTGTCTAGGTTTCAGAGGGATGTTTAAAATCTTTACCCACAATAAATCGGTTTGTATTTAAAGGATAAGTCTTAACATAAAGTAGACAACCTGTTGCTGAGGAGGGACTATAGGAACAACCAGGTGGATACCTCAGCCAAGTTCTCGTCGGGTAATTTCCCCAATCATCACTCCAAGTTCCTTCGATCACAAAGATTTCTTTGACCTCAGACTCGACAACGTTTGACAATTTTGTGCCGGGTTGCCAACGTTCAATCGAGACTTTTTCAGGGAAACCCGTTTGTTCATAGACAAATTTTACTTCAATTTCAGGAATTAGATCGGATTCCCAAGGTAAATCATAAATATTAACTCTAACTTGCTGACGAGTTTTTCCCCCATGTTGCCGTAGTTTAACAAAAGTTAAACACTCTTCTTCACTATAGGGACGATGGTTAAACCCTTCAGGATTAAGCATATAAGTTCCGGGCGGATGCACACCTGTTTCGTCCGCAAAGTTTCCTTGAAGTACCAAAATTTCTTCTCCACCGGGATGTCCATGTAGGGGGAAAAAACCACCAGGATCGAAACGAGTTAACATGGTTACCGGATGCTCTTGTACTTGCTCATCGGACTCAAAACAGCCAAACCAGATTCCGGTAAACTCTGTTTGATGCCAAGTTAATACCGTTGGTAATACCGCTACACGGATCAATAAGTTATTGTAAGTTTTTTGTGGTTGCCACTTAAGTTGGGAAAACACCATTGTCAAATCTAAAATCATGTACTGGATGCCCATGAATTGTACAATGGTTTAGTCCAATTGTTAAAAGCCTAAATCATCTTTTGCTAATGCTGCTGCTTGCAGAACTTGTTCATCGGGTGCTTGTTCCCAGTCCATTTCTCCAATTTCTCGATAGAACGTTTCATCATAGGGACGAGTTCTAACAACAACAGGCATCGGAACTGCATGACCTAACACTAAGGCTTGTTGTTTTGAATCTAATTTTGATAAAACAGATCGTAAACTTTGCCCCCCAGAAACCCCGGTAAAAATCGCATCAATATCTTTATCATCATTTAATAAAGCCGTGATCCGCGTTCCCACTTGTGACATGACTTCTGCGTCAATTCCAGAAGGACGTTGATCAACAATTAATAACGTGACAAAATATTTTCGCATTTCCCGTGCAATGGTTCCGAAAATTGTAGAACGTACAATTGCCGGATCTAAAAAACGGTGGGCTTCTTCAATGGTAATCACTAATTGAGTCGGACGATCTAAGGGATTTTTTGAGGCTAAAAATTTCTCTGCTTTTCTAACATAAGCTTGGTGAATCCGACGGGTAATCATATTCGTTACCAGCATATAAGACAGCATATCGGATTGGGAACCAAATTCGATCACGACATTTTTTCCCGCATCTAAAGATTGCAGAATTCGATCGACATAATTAGACGGGGCAACGGGACGCATATATTTCAGGTTATCTAATCGTAATAATTTCCGTTGTAGCGACATAATTGAGCCTTTATGTCCCCGTCGTTCATCACAAAATAGTTGAATTTCTTCATTAGTCATTGCTAACAATTGAGTAATCCAATCTTTGCCAAATTCACTACGGAGAATATTAGCGTTATCAATCGTAGCTTCAGAAAGATTCAATTCCCGTTGCACTAACATAATATCTTCAACTTCAATTTGATTGTAGCTGAGATACAATTCCTGAGCGTCTTTAATTCCCCGCCGACGGGTAGATTCAGGATCAAGGGTATACACTTCCACTTGACCGGGGAATAATTGTCTTAAGCCTTTAACGGTATTAAATTTTTTACCCTCAGAAACCGCTTCCCATCCATATTCTGAGTGCATATCAAAGATTAAGTTAACGGCAGCTTTCTTTTTAATAATTCCTGATAATAATAAGCGGGTTAAAAAGGATTTTCCGGTTCCTGATTTCCCAAATACACCGTTACTGCGTTCAACAAACCGATCTAAATCTAAACAAACAGGTACATCCATATCTAAGGGTTTACCGATCGCAAAATTGCGGCGGGTGGGGTCATCTTCCCAACCAAATATGATTCTAAAATCCCGTTCACTAGCTTCATAAACTTGGGAAAAATGCACGGGAATGGTTTTGACGGGTAACAGTTCAATTTCGCTGCTGTTGGTTTGCGGTTGAAGGGATGCGATCGCGACGGTACCATTTTTTTTAGCAGCATTTTTTTGTTTTTCTTGTTGGGCGGCAAAGCGAATAATTTCTTCTTCTCGTTCGGATGCTTCCCGACTCAACATTAACATGGGACTGAGTTCGATGGTTCCGTAGGTGCTATTTCCCGCTAAAATGGCTTGTAAAAAATCGTCGTCGGGTTCGGGCGGGTTGGCTAAAATTCGAGCGCTAGCGGTTCCTAATGAAACGTCGGTGAGGAGACAGAAAAAATGCGATCGCCGTCCCCGCACCACTAAAAATTTTCCCACTCTCATTTCTTCGACAGACACATCGGGATGGAGGCGAACTTCTAATCCTTTGGTGAGGGAACCTTGAATTATAGAACCAAGTGGTTTCTCAGTCGTCATAAGATCACTTTTGGGGGGATAGCAACGAGCAACTTTCGTTTAGCGTTGGGCGTTCTTCGGGGGTTGCTGTATTGTTCATGATTCAATATTCTGCCATAAAATCAATCGCAACTTACAATTTCCCTGCCCTTAATATCTACGGTTTAGGCTGTTGCGTCAAGGGATTGAGAGCAGTTTTCGCTAAAAAGTTGCTGAAAAACAGGGTTGTCGCTGATGTGGGGATTCAATTTTGTTTCAGTTTTTACCCCTACTTTACTTGATGGAGAAAACGGGCAAAGTTTAATAGTTCTTGTTTTTTGGGTTCGGGTAAGTAATCAATAATTTCTGTCAGTTTTTCGGATACAGATAACCATCGTTGAGTTTTAGATTGCCAAACCACTATAAACTCGTCAGTTGTTAGGGTACATAAGGCGACGGTTTCTCCTTCCTCATTAGAAAATTCAACTTCATATTTTCCACCCTCACAATATTCTACAATTGTCCCTTGATTACCAATATATAGGTTTTTATTAGGTAAATTTACTAATAGTTCAATAATATCAAATAATTCCGGTTGAATCATGATCTTTTCCTTACATATAGGGTAATTAATCGAGCAGTATTTAGATTAGTTTGAACAAGCCATCCTGTCCGAATAATCTCTTTTTGTCCTTCTTGTGTGCCTATAATTTCTAAATCTACTTGATAGCGATCACCCTGTTCATCACTGAATTGAAAAGTGGCTTCGGCTTCTAAGGCTTGAGTAGAGATTTGTTCTAATAGTAGGTTGTAGTTATCTTTAGTGAAGCCAAGATGACGCTGAAACATAATGGCTTTATCAGCACCCTTGGGGTGATCAGGGTTGAGAGCATATTCTGTTAGTTTACGAGGATCAATTACAATTTGGCTGATAATTTCTCCTAGTTTCATTTCGCTTCCTCAATTATACTCTCTGCTTTCTTAAGCCTAATTTATTCCTCAATTAATACCACCCAAACAAAAAGAGGGCTAAAGCCCTCACGACAATTTTTACGATGAAAAACTATAAATAGTTTGGGGTTGTAAGGGTTGATGAATGGAGGAAGGAAGCTGTCTGAGAGGGAAGTGTTGACGGTCAAGTTGAACTTGTAAACTGGTCAACGGATCAACCCCAGGGGAAATTAAAAATTGTAGTTTTTGCAGATAGGGCCAGGTGCTAATTTGATCTAAAATTTCAGTAATGGCTTTTAGGTACGGGTGATCGGTTTGTGTATACCATTCTGGGTCAGCAATACCGGGTTGATCAAAGCCTAAATTAACAATTAAGGGTGCTTGGTCAAACAATGCGATCGCCACTGGTCTTGCTTCTTCCTGTAATAATAAATCATGGGTTTTCGCTAAGAACCGTAATTTTTCTAACCGTTCATAACGGCTTTCTACGGAAGTTGGATTGCGTTTTAATTCGATGGATTCTTCTTCTAAATTTCGGGGTAGGGGTTGCGGTTCATTCCAGTTAATGGCAATACTAATTAAATAGGTTTGTAGCAATAAATGTCCTAATTTTTTCGCTTTGGTTGCTAAATAAACGCTATTGTAATCCGTTGCTTCAATAATTAATGGAACCCGATCCACAATTTCAATTCCATACCCTTTTAAGCCCGCAATTTTTCGCGGATTATTGGTAATTAATCGAATTTGACGCACGCCTAAATCGTTCAACATTTGCGCCCCCATCCCATAATCTCGTAAATCGGGGGCAAATCCTAATCGTTCATTGGCTTCAACGGTATCGAATCCAATATCTTGTAAGGAATAGGCTTTAATTTTATTAATTAATCCAATGCCTCGCCCTTCTTGACGTAAATAAACAATCACCCCCGCCCCTGCATAATCAATCATTTTCATGGCGGTTTGTAACTGCATTCGACAGTCACAACGCATCGAACCAAAGGAATCTCCGGTTAAACATTCGGAGTGAACCCGCACCATCACAGGCATTTCATGGAAGTGCGCTGGATCACCTTTTACTAATGCAATATGTTCGGTATGATCTAACGTATTGCGATAGGCATAAATTTTAAAATCGCCAAATTGGGTGGGAAGTTCTGCAACGGTTTCTCGATAAACAAAGCGGTCATGTTTAAGGCGATAACTAATTAAATCCGCAATGGTAATTAATTTTAAATTATGCACTTTGGCATATTCCACTAATTCAGGAAGTCGTGCCATTGAACCATCAAGGTTTTGAATTTCACAAATTACACCCCCAGGATATAATCCCGCTAACCGAGATAAATCAACGGCGGCTTCCGTATGTCCCGCCCGTTTCAAGACACCTCCATCTTTAGCACGGAGGGGGAAAATATGCCCAGGACGTCGTAAATCTTCGGGGCGAGTGGCGGGGTTAATGGTGACTTGAATGGTGCGGGCGCGATCTTCGGCGGAAATGCCTGTTGAGACGCCCATCTGGGGTGACGCATCAATACTAACGGTGAAGGCGGTTTGGTTGGCGTCGGTGTTTTTTGTCACCATTAACGGCAAGTCTAGTTGATCGAGACGTTCTCCGGTTAAGGCTAAACAAATTAACCCCCTGGCGTACACGGCCATAAAGTTAATCATATCGGGGGTGGCAAATTGGGCGGCACAAATTAAGTCGCCTTCGTTTTCTCGATGTTCATCATCAACCACCACGATGCAGCGCCCTGCCTTGAGATCTGCTAAGGCAGCTTCGATGGTGTCAAATTGAAAGGATGAGGTAGCAGGATTAGTTGGTTCCACAGAGTCGTTCAAAATCGTTTCGTCATCAACGCTTATTTATTGATTGTAACGCTGTTGTTTAATTGCGATCGCCTTTGGTTGGGCGGAGCATCGTTGCGTTCTAGCCAAAAGCCATCGAATTTTTAGCAGGGGGGAGTCACAGAAAAATAGGATAAAGTAAAAACTAATGAAAGTGCAGAGGAGAAGGGATTGGCATCGGATGAGCAAGAAATCATCGAAATTATTGAAGTCGATATTATTGATGCAACGGTTGAGGTAGGAAGTGGTTGTATTTGGCGAGGAAGTGGTCAAGAGCCTCAATGGGATAATCCCAAATCAAGTAAAGCTTATGATCATATTAGTCGCCATCATGGTTCCAAGCTCAAACCTGAGCAGTTACAAGGAAGAGCCACCAGCACGGGGAAGGATCAAGGACAATGGTTAAATGAGCAAGATTGGGTAATCGCAGAAAAGGGGACTCCTAAATTTTATGGAAATTATATGATTAAGTATAGTCGTCCGATTGGTAGAGTTTACCATTCTGATGGCAGCATTACTGAAAATGTTTGTTATGTTCAAATTGGGAGAAAAATTGACGGAACAATTAAATATGCTTATCCAATTGTTAAGCCTTAATTAAAATCCTAAAAAACTAGGTAAATTAGAATGAAAGAACTCGCTAATTTTTATTTGAATATTCCTGATTGTAATTTAGAGAATTATTCCTTACCTCCTGAAGATCCATTAGGAGAATTATCTAAGTTTGAATTCGGGTTACGCCGTTTTTGTTACGAGTGTAATCATCGGGTTGTTGTGGGAATTGGTAAGATTGAGTTTCCTGTATTTTTTGATCCCGATATTTGTATTTTATTAGAAGATGGATTTCCTGAAAAAATAGGACAATTAGAACAGGGTCAAACGATTCGGATAGATTTTGTTGAAAGTTATGAAATTACTGTTATTTTAACCCCAGAGGGGGAACTCCTAAATTGCCAATTATTAGAAGGATTTAAGGGTCAAAATAATCAGTATGAATATAAGTTAAACAAAGAGGACACTTTAGAAAAGTTAAGGATATTTTTATTTCAAATAATGGGATTGGCTTTTCAAGAAAATTATATTGATTTAGAGGACATATACGAGTTTGTGAAGCCATCTTATTCTTGGTTCAAAAATGCAAAGAAGGAGGAGGTTTTGCAATATTTGACTTCATTCATGGAATTTTCGCTTAAATCAATGGAACCTGATAATATCTTCCATTTACCCCTAGAGTTTTTCAAACCTTTAGCTAAACAGAGGGAATCTTTAAAAAAAACCTCCTCTCTTTATGAACAAGATTTCTATGGATGGACACAACAACAAGCTAAACTGTTACGGGAAGGAACATTAAATCAGCTTGATTTGGTTAATTTGGCAGAGGAGATTGAGTCTTTTGGTAAGCAACAACGACAAGAGTTAAGAAACCGCTTAGGAATTTTACTGGGTCATTTACTCAAGTGGGAGTTTCAACCCAGTAAACGCTCTAAAAGTTGGTTTGTAACTCTACGAGAACAACGCCGAGAGATTGGGGATTTATTAGCAGAAAATCCCAGTTTAAAACCTTACCTTCCTGAAGCTTTACAGAAAGGCTATCAAAGCGGTATTGACTTAGCCGTCCGCGAAACCTCCCTATCTTACAAAGATTTTCCTACAGAATGTCCCTATACCTTAGAGCAAGTTTTAGAAACAACGTTTTTCCCCGGAGAACCTTCTGATTTAACCTTCTAATTGAATTTCTGCCCTCACCATTGGTTCCCCAATGACCCGTTGTAAGGTAAAGCCTAATTGTTCACAAATATGCTGCATTAAACGATTATCGGTGAGAATTTCTGCATAAACGAGGGGGATTTTTTCCTGACGTGCAACATATAATAATTGACGGAGTAATTCGGTTCCTAATCCTTGATGTTGATACTCATCACTCACTAATAACGAAAATTCCACTTCATCGGTTCCATAACTTTTACTCAACCGACCCACCCCAATAATTTGCGGTTCTCCAGTATCAGGATTTTCGCATTCCGCTACTAACGCCATTTCTCGGTCATAATCAATAAAACATAACCGCGATAAGCGTTCATGGTTAATTCGAGAACTGAGTTTAACCAAATGAGCATATCGTAAATAAACGCTTTCCTCGGATAAACTTTC
>JBMDYE010000039.1:0-19004 GCA_048595135.1 Planktothrix sp.
AGTCGTTCAAGTTGTTGACTATGGTAACAGGTCAGTTCGTTCTTAGGGGGAAGGATAAAGGTTAATGTTAGTGAGTTGGGAATTGAGTCAGTTTTATTTAACGGGGAATATTGCCAGGAGTTATTGAAAAGCGAGATTGAATGCTAAAATTGCGATAATTACATGGCTTAGTGGGAGATAACAATAGATGGTAAATAATCTTAAAATTGATGAAAAACTGCTTGAAGAAGCCCTAGCTTTAAGTAACTATCCTACAGCAAATTTATTGATTGAAGCCGCTTTACGTGAATACATTCAACGTCGTCAACAACTAAAAGTGTTAGATTTATTTGGGACGATAGATTACGAAGACGATTATGACTACAAGCAACAAAGACAAGTAATATGAAGATTATTGTTGACACTTCCGTTTGGTCGCTGGCTTTGCGACGAAATACACCAGAGGATAGGATTGTTATTGTTAATAAGTTACGAGATTTAATTATCGATGGACGGGTTGTTTTACTAGGAGTAATTCGTCAGGAAGTGCTTTCTGGAATTCGCGACACACAACAGTTTACTCGATTACGAGACTATCTTCGGGCTTTTCCAGACTTAGAGATAACGACTGAAGAATACGAACTCGCCGCAGAATTTTTCAACACCTGTCGCAGTCATGGGGTTCAAGGTTCAAATCCTGATTTTTTAATCTGTGCAGTGGCTCATAATCGAGGCTACAGTATTTTTACAACCGATAAAGATTTTGAGAATTTTCGATCTTATATTCCGGTCGTTTTGTATTAAGTTGAGGAAGGCTTAATATTCAAATTCTCTACATTGCCATTTGCGAATTAACCTACTTTTGTTAAACTACTCAGCCTTGTTCCTTACTTATCGGCGATCAGGTTGGGCGAGTGCGATTAGCTAGCGGATTCTTCTGCATTTTCATAGCCACGATGGGTACTAAAAATAATGAGTTCCTTCCCACTTATACGAATCAACTACGCCGCCTTAACCCGGATTTATTCGTGATAGCAGTTGGAGATATCACCGCTCCAGCTAAAGGGACGTTAGATCCAGAAATTTTACTTTGGTGTGAAGAAAATAGCTGTATTTTAGTGACTAATAACCGAAAGTCTATGCCCGTACACCTGGCAGATCACATTGCCTTAAAACATCACGTTCCTGGTATTTTTATCCTTAGTCCAAAGTTAAGTATTGGGGAAAATCTTGAGCAGTTAATTTTAATCGCTGAAGGTTCATTTGAAGATGAGTATCAAGATAGAATAGAATTTTTGCCGCTCTTCTGAATAGTTTTTGTTGAAATCGTTCTTGACAAGACAATGCAAGTGCATTACCTTGAGAATACAGTTTAACTAATCAATTTAGAGGTCGCTATGGCTGTAAAACCAGCCCCATGCTCGGAATCTACTCTGACAAATCGTTATCAGACTACAATTCCTGAGCCTGTTCGTAAAGCTCTTGGCTTGAATAAGCGTGATAAAATCCGCTACACCATTCAATCTGACGGTCAAGTCGTTATTTCTCGTGCTGATACAACAGAAAGTGATACAATACTTGGAGAATTTCTGAATTTTATATCACAAGATATTAAGAACAATCCCCAGCACTTAGAAACACTTAGCTCTGATTTAATTAACCGTGTTCAGTCGTTGATTTCTGATGTTGATGTTGATCTGGATGCAGCACTTTTGGATGAGGATGAATAAATGTGTCTGTCAATCAACCGCTTGTCATTAATGGGTGGAATCTATTTGCTCATCCTCTATTTCTTAACCAGTTTGAAGAACTTCTGACCCAGGTTGAACAGTTGCGTCAGAAGTCTCCTCAAGAGTACAAAAAGAAAAACGCCACCAAGCGTCTAGCTGCGATCGCAAAGTTAACATTTGATATTATTCCTCAAGCTCCAACCCGTAGCGAGTATCGTCAAGGGACTACCCTGGGAGACGATTACAAACATTGGTTTAGAGCTAAATTTTTTCAACAGTATCGATTGTTTTTTCGATATCATCAAGAAAGCAAAATTATTGTCTATGTTTGGGTTAACGATGACAACTCTAAACGAGCTTATGACAGTAATGCAGACGCTTATCGAGGGTTTAAAAAAATGCTTGAAAGTGGCAACCCTCCCGATAACTGGGATGATTTACTAAAAGAGGCAAAGCGTGAAACTAATCGTTTGGAGAAAGTAGCTAACACCGAGATTTAGAGAGGTGAAAATAAACAGGCTAATATCAGGATCTTAACAAAAATTTTAAGAAATGTTTTGTTGAATCGGAATTTGAATAACGATCTCAGTTCCTTCCCCTGGAGTCGAGAAACACTCTAGTTTACCCCTATGTTTTTCGGTAACAATTTGATAGCTAATTGACAACCCCATGCCGGTTCCCTTTCCGATCGCTTTCGTGGTAAAGAAGGGGTTAAAAATTTGATGCTGAATTTCTTTAGGGATACCAATCCCATTATCCGCGATCGCAATTTCCACCCAGTTGTTATCAATCTGGAATGTTGTAATTGTAATTCTATTTTCGGACTGATTATTGCTCTCTTCAATCGCATCAATAGCATTAGACAGAATATTCATAAAGACTTGATTGAGTTGTCCAGCGTAACATTCAACTAAGGGTAAATCTCCATAGTTCTTGATAATATGAATCGTAGAGCGTTCGGATCGCTCTTTGAAACGGTGCTGCAAAATCAATAACGTGCTATCAATGCCTTCATGAATATCAACGGGCTTCATTTCCGCTTCATCCAGTCGGGAAAAATTTCGTAAAGTTAGAACAATTTCACGGATGCGGTTTGCCCCCACTTTCATCGAGGATAAGCTTTTAGGAACATCCTCAATTAAAAACTCTAGATCAATCGTTTCAATAAAGTTTTTCAGTTCGGGATCAGGATTTTGATTTCGTTCCTGATATAATTGAATTAAATACAGTAAATCTTGAAGATATTCATCCAGATGAATCAGGTTTCCATAAATAAAATTAACAGGATTATTAATTTCGTGGGCAACTCCCGCCACTAACTGCCCCAAACTGGACATTTTTTCACTTTGAATGACTTGACTTTGACTGCGCTGCAACTCAATTAAGGCATTTTTTAGGGCAATTGTCCGTTCTTCTACTCGATGTTCTAGTTCTTGATTACTTTTTTCTAACGCCGTAAAGGATTCCTGCAATTGTCCAGCCATATAATTAAAAGAATGAGCCAGTTTATTGAGTTCTTTAATCCTACTGATTTCTACCAGTTGATCTAAATTGCCGGATGCGATCAATTCACTCGCTCGATTGAGCCGCAAAACGGGGTTAGCAATCCAACGGGAGGTCAAAAAACCGATGATAGATGCTACCACCAACGCTGCAAAACAAAGTAAAATTGTACTGTGAGTATTTGCATTAATTCTTGCCATAAAGGCACTTTTAGGAATACTCACCACCAGTAACCAATCCAACCCTAATTCGTCTTGCCAGGGGGTAATCTGTATATAATAAGGTTCTCCTTGAAAGTCAAATTCAAGCTCTTGTACGTTAGTAATCGTCTCGAAATTCCCGAAGCGTTGCTGGAGTTGTTGGCTAATTCCTTCTATGATTGGATCGGGACTATCAATTGCTTTTAAACGCCGTACCTCTTCCTCAACAACAGTAAAGGGTTCCTGTTCTCCAGAATTGGCAATTAACATTCCATTTCGCTCTAGGATAAAAATTTTGCCGGAGTGACTCACTTCTAAACTATCTAAAAAATGACTGAGTTTTAATAGATGAATATCAGCACCCACCATCCCCAGTAACCGATTATTAGTATCATAAATTGGATGACCAACTGCCGCGGTAATGTAGGGACTAGCACCAGAATTCCAGGTATAAATTCGTGACCAGATCGGTTTACCTGCTTTGACTGGTTCAATATACCAATTTTCTTTGAAGTTGTTATATTCAAAGATGTTATTGATAAAAGTGCGATTGCCTTGATGATCGGTAGAGTAGTTAATTCCATTATTAGGTAATTGAGCATCCCAATCATCAATTGTTACTGTTTTACTATCATAACGAGCCGCACCGACCCCTTCTCCGGTGGTGAGTGCCATCCCAATGTAAGTAAGGTCATAAGCTTGCATCTGATACCAGAAATATTGACCGATGGTTGTGCGATCGCGGACATCCAACAATCCCATCCGAATCGCATTAGCATTGATCTGACTAACCTTGTGGGGAATTGATAAGTAAGAATCTAGATGCTGATTCACGATACTGCTGGTTCGTTGCATCAATTGGTTCGCGAGGTCGTCTACCGCTTTCTGTCCATTCCTGAAGGACAAATATCCAACTAAAGCAACTGCTCCAAAGATTTGCAAAACAAACGGAACAATGAGGACAAGTTGTAATGGAAATGCCTTAACTTTGTTGTAATAGGGCTGACTCATGAAATGAAATTGAGGTGATGAAGATTACTAATCCTTTTCCATCTAATTATCTATTCATCCGTTATCCTTCATGATGATCTTTTTTTTCTCTATATTAGCATTTGCTGGGATTCCTCACGCTTAAACCCGCACTCCTTGTCAAAGAACTATCTGAGGAAGTCATAACCGGCATTAATTTAAGGCTCACTTGGAAAAAGGCTCTGTTTTTTCAAAGTCAGATCAATGATCTGAATTAAATTTTTATAATTTGAAACCAAAGTCGGATTGTTAGAATTTAAATCGGTTTCTATGGGTTCAGATTCTGATTGAAGTGATCCAGAACCAGGAGCAGTGCTTTGTTGATCAGGAATTTCAGTTAAAAAGGTTAAGTTGTGTTCGTCTTGATTCACCAATTGGGCTAACTCCTGAATGACCATTTCTCCCCGTTGAATTTTAGAATAGATAGCGCGGAGCAGTTCTTCATTATTGTCAGCAACCTCTTGCAGCTTTTGAACGTTAAATTTAAAATGAGTCGCAATTTTACTGATTTGTTGATTGCAAGTAATAATTTCATTAATCATTTTATTAATTTCTGAATTAATTTTACTATAGCCTTGAGAGGAAGTGTGAGCTTGATGAACAATAATTGAGGCTTGTACGGATAAATGATGAATTTGCTTGAGAAGATTGCTAATCATATTAGACGCTAATTCAATCGTTTCTAAATCTCTAGAAATAGATTGACTAACTTCCAGAATGGGTTGATCATTAGCCTGAATCAAATTTGCACTGGTTGAAATAGAGGAAAAAACTTGGCTAGTTTCTGTGACCACTAATTGACTAACACTTTTAAATTCTTGATAGATCTGATTGATTTTTTGAACCGATTTAAACCATTCTTTTTGTTTAGATTCTAAATCATATTTATAAGCTGATTTTAAAGATTTTTCTTGCTTTTTGTAGTAAAAAAAATACTCTTTGCACTTCTTTTTTTCCAGTTCAACTAGCTGAAGCGATTCTTCAAGTTTTGACTGTTGTTCCTCAATTTGAACTTGAGCCTTGTAAACCAGTCGATTTTGGGCTAATAAAATGTCCTGTACATCAATTAAGCGATGTTTATCTTGATCAAAAACGACAATAATCGGTTCGTAAATTAATTCTTTGTTGCGATTTAAAATTGTTTTAACCGCATCAATAATTTGACAATCTTTTGATAAAAGTAACGGCGGAGTTCGCAGGTAATCTAATAGAAATTGAATCGGATGGTTTAGATAAATATCTTTTTGTTGAGAATGGTTGATTTTTTCTCGGAACTGAGTTCGCGAAATCATTCCTAACAAATGGGAATTATCTGTGACAATCACTCCGGGTAAATCTAAATTTTGTGCGAATTTTTGGGCGACAACTTGTCCTAATGTTGTAGAAGTGACTTCAAAGTCATGAGAAACGACATTCGCTAAGGTAGAATCAAAAGTGACAGGGGATGGCTTGCTCATTTCTCTTAACGGTTCAACCAGACAGAACGTTATTCTATAATCATACTGATCAACAACGTTGCTGAGGTCAACTGGACTACCGTTAATCGTGAATAGCTACACCAATAGCTAGAAACCCTTAGCCACACCTCCTAGCCCCATCCTATACCGTGCAATGACGGTCTCTTAAGCCTGTGGACGATGCTCTATACCAACAGCTTCAGCAAGAGCGGCTGTTGAACCAAGTCACTACCCAGATTCGCCAAAGTCTGGAATTATCTGTTATTTTATCAACCGCGGTTGAGCAGTTACGGCAATTTCTGCTAGTTGATCGGTTGTTAATTTATCAATTTCAGCTTCCCCTTGTAAGCGAGGTCAGTGATTTTAGAGAGATTGAACTCGCCCCACCTGAACACAAAGTTGTTGAGCATTCAAATGGGTATTTATACTCGAATCTTCAGTCCTCTAATCAGAGATCTCGGTTAGGAAAAGTGACTTATGAAGCCCGGTCATCAGATGCCATTCGCTCCACGTTAAGTATATCTGAAGACGATTTTTGTTTAAAAGTGGGCTGTAATTTTCAAGAAAAATATCGGAAAGGATTTATTCAATCCATTGTCAATATTGAAGAAGCTTATCATTCTTCTCCTTGTTTGGTTGAGTTTTTAAAACGGTATCAAGTTCGTTCAATTATTGTTGTTCCCATTGTTGTACAAGAACAACTTTGGGGGTTATTAATTGCTCACCAATGTTTCAATATTCGGCAATGGAAACCGATGGAAAAACGCTTTTTAAACCAAATTACTCAACATTTATCTATTGCCATTTACCAAGCCGAACTTTATGCTCAAGTTCAAGAACAAAAATCTACCTTAGAACAACGAGTGCGAGAAAGAACTCAAGCTTTACACGATGCGTTGTTAGTCGCCCAATCTGCTAATCGGGCAAAAAGTCAATTTTTAGCAACCATGAGTCATGAATTAAGAACCCCGTTAACCTGTGTGATTGGAATTTCAGAAACGCTACTGCGTTATTATTCAGGAAATCAAGGGACTAAACAAATGTCTCTTGACAAGCAACGGGATTACTTAAAAACCATTCATGATAGTGGAGAAAAACTTCTTTACTTAATTAATGATATTTTAGATTTATCCCAAATTGAAGCTGGGAAAACGGTTTTGAAAATTACTAAGTTTTCTTTGGCAAAACTGGTCAAAGAAACCTTAAGCTATTTTCAAGAAAAAGCGGAAAAGCGGGAAATTAAATTAAGGGCGGATATCCAGATTAAGCCTAGTCAAAATCGCTTTACCGGAGATCTAGATCGCATTCGTCAAATTCTGTCTAATCTTTTAGAAAATGCCATTAAATTTACCCCAGGCGGCGGACAGGTGACATTACGAGTTCGCAGTGAAGCGAATTTGGCAATTTTTCAAGTAGAAGATACAGGAATTGGGATTGCTGATGATAAAAAATCTTTGCTATTTGAGAAATTTCAACAGTTGAATAGTGCTTATAATCGTCAATATGAGGGGACAGGGTTGGGTTTAGCCTTAACAAAACAGTTGGTAGAATTACATGGGGGTGTGATTGAATTTCAGTCTACTCTGGGTCTTGGTTCAACCTTTACCGTTCATTTACCCGCTTTACCGTTAGGATCTAAAAAGTCTTCTTCTAAAAATGGAACAGATTCTAGCGCTCGAACCACTCTCCCTCCCCTGTATATGAATCGCCCTCAAGGGAAGTGCGTTTTAATCGAAAATGATGAAGAATCAGCGACTTTAATTTGTGATTTATTAACCGCCGCCGGATATCAAGTAATTTGGTTAATAGAAGGATTTACGGCTGTTAAAAAAATTGAACTTCTACAACCCGATGCAGTGATTATTGATCTTTATTTACCCGGAGAAGCTAGCTATGATATTATTAAACAAGTTCATGATCAACTCACAACTAAAAATATTAAGATCTTAGCGTTAACTCATCCCCAATGTCTTTTAGATCCTGAAAATTTTTCCTCTCTAGGAATCTATGATTTTTTATCCAAACCCATTCAACCCGAAGAGTTATTGAATAAAATGATAGAATTAAGAATTAAGAATTAAGAATTAAGAATTAAGAATTAGGCAATAGGGAAGAAGAACTGATTACTGATTACTGATTACTGATTACTGATTACTGATTACTGATTACTGATTACTGATGACTGATGACTGATTTATTTCCGATTCCTAAAAAAGGGTTAGTTGTTTCTTGTCAAGCACCTGTGGATTCGCCACTCCATGATCCAGTGGTGATTGCAGCGATCGCCGCCTCTGCGATTAATCGGGGGGCGGTAGGAGTTAGAATTGATACACCTGCCCATGTCAAAGCGGTTCGCCAACAGATTAATCAACCCATTATTGGACTTTGGAAACAGCAAATTCCAGGGTTTGAAGTGTATATTACACCTCGGTTTGAAGATGCGGAAGCGATCGCAAATTCCGGCGCCGATATTATTGCCATTGATGCCACTTTAAGAGAACGTCCCCAAGGGTTAACCGTCAAACAGTTAATCGCAAGAATTCATCAAGATTTAAATAAAAAGGTAATGGCGGATGTGGATTGTTTAGAAGCGGCAATTGCAGCCGTAGAAGCGGGTGCAGATTGTGTGGGAACCACGTTATTTGGCTATACCCAACCGACTAAACATCAATCTCCCCCCGGATTTGATTTATTAGAAAAAATGGTTCAACAGTTAAATGTTCCCGTGATTTGTGAAGGAGGAATTGCTTCTCCAGCAATGGCAAAACACGCTTTAGAATTAGGGGCTTATGCGGTTGTGGTTGGAACTGCGATTACAGGAATTGATGCCCTTGTTCAAGCTTATACTCAAGCGATGAAGTAGGAGGCAGGAGGCAGGAAGAAGAAAAGCATTTTTCCCTTGTCCCCTTGTCCCTTAACTTGACTTTTAACTAACTATTTATCATTAATTTTCTGGGGGAGGAAGGGAAGAATTATCCAGGGGCGAGTAAGGATCAAATACTCTAGCATCCACTTCTGCAAAAAACGCACCAACGGTTTCTGCGACAATACTCACTAATCGATAAAACGCGATCGCACTTAATAAAATACCTGCGGAAAATTGTTGACCGAGTAAAGCCACAGCCGTTGCTTCAAAGACCCCTAATCCCCCTGGCGCACCCGGAACAATTAACCCCACTAACCAAGCCAAACTATAACTTCCTAATAAAATCGGTAGATGGTGAATATTTAACGGACTTAACGCCAGTAATGTTAACACAAATCCAGAACATCTTAATCCGACAAATCCCACTTCTCCTAATAACGGTTTAAGGGGATAACGATGTAATTTACAAGGGAGTGTAGGAATCGGATCAATCGGTTGATTTTTAAATTTAATCGTTTGTAAATATTTAAGAAGCGGGTTTAAAATCCGAGGATGAATCCCGATTGAAACTACAATTAAACAGAATAATTGTAAAACCCAATATTGATTTTGATAACTAATTAAAGCTAGGGATAAAGCGGCTGATGCCATCAACAAAGGTTCTAATAATACACTGAAGGTTGCCGCTTGTAGCGTAACGCCGGATTGTTTGACTGCTCGAATTCGTCCATAATAATGCCAAATATTCCCAGGGAGATATTTTGCTATATTTGTAGTTAAATAAATTTGTAATCCCCACCGTCTTCTAATCGGTTGCCGAAATTCTCCTAAAATTAGTAACCAAACACACCCAGACCAAATATGAGCAGAAAGGGTCACACCAATTGCCAGAGCTAGAAATATCCATCCCGTTTGGCTAATCTGAATTGCAACAATTTCTTGCCAATGATCTTTAAACTGTTTGGCAAGGAAAAAGAGAGTTCCTCCTAAAATTAGCCATCGCAAGTAAGGTTTAAGACGAGAGAACAAAATTTTCATAAGTTTAAACCAACCCGAAGTTAATGGCATTTGAAATTGTTGCTTTAAAGATTGTGTCTATGTCCATTTTCTAGCCCTATTTTTCAATTTTTTAGAATTTTATTCAGGAAGCATATCGTATTAATTTTGTCTTCATGATTGATAACTACAAATGACTCGTCCCGCCCCTCGCAACTGTTGATAATAAGCTTGACTAACCGCATCTGCTTCTGTTGATAACAAATCGATCCCAATCCCATTCCGACCCATTTTTTGTCCTGAACTATGAATATATCGTCCTTCTCCCAGGTATAACCCAACGTGGGTTGCTTTGTCAGGGGTGCCAAAAAATATCAAATCTCCCGGTTGAAGGCAAGATAAATCAAGAGATTCTGTAGAGAGGGGAAGCGGTGCAGTAAACGCCTCCTGTTGATAAGCATCGCGCGGTAGCCAGATACCAACGGACGCAAATGCCGCTTGCATTAAACCTGAACAATCATAATTTGGCCCCACTGTCCCCCCCCAAAGATATTGATTCGGAGTTTGCATCGCTTGATAAATAAATTCAATCACCTGTGGCAACTGAGCTTGAATTTGAGTGATTGACCAGGGGACAGCTTGGTAAGGTTGAGTTGCTATCTCTAAATTTTTCCAATCTGAAACGTTTAACCAAGCCTTATAATCATCTTCGCATAATTGTACTAAAATAGCTTGTGAATTGTTAATATTATTCTGTGTTTGACGACACAGACGTAAATGCCGTCCCTGTGCGGCTTGAGTCGCTAAGGTTTGGCACTCTGGAGAATCATAAAGATCCAAATTGTTTTGGCAGCAATATTCAAGATGATCGAATTGGATTTCTTTAAGAGTCATGGATTAGTTATCCCAAGTTTTTGGGTTTAAAACCCCGTCCCATTCTCTAAGCTCAGGGAAAGCCTTCAGGGAGTGAGGTTATGGAATTTTCCTCGGTTAGGTCTAAATTGTCAATGATATCCTAATCCCAAGACCATCGAACTAATTTTAATTTTGCCGTTGACCTTCAGGTTATGACTTTTTTCCATTCCGACGAAGAACTCGAAATATTGGGCAAAGGCATTATAGATGCAACCCGGACTAAATTTCCAGCCTTAGCGGTTAATCAAATTGCCATGACTTGGTTAACCTATGATTCACCAGTTCCCGTCAATACCGGAGGGGCGTTGACTCCTGAAGAATTTAGGAAATATCCCATTCGGGGATTTAGTTATCGGGGAATTGAACGCATTTATCCAGCCAGTATCGTGAAATTGTTTTATTTGCTGGCTTTGTGGGAGTGGAAAGACAAAGGAATGTTACGCAGCACCCCGGAGTTAGAACGGGCGGCGCGGGACATGATTGTTGATTCCAGTAACGATGCCACCAGTTTAGTTGTTGATGTGTTAACGGGGACAACCAGTGGCCCTGAACTGCCTCCTGGGCCGTTTGATACTTGGAAAAGTCAACGAAATCTCGTTAATCGTTATTTACAAAGTCTGAATTTCCCTGAGTTTGAATCGATTAATGTTAATCAGAAAACCTGGTGTGATGGCGCCTATGGTCGGGAACGCATCTTTTTAGGAGAATTAATGGAGAATCGCAATATGCTCACCACCGACGCAACGGCGCGATTATTACATTGTATTGTCGGGGGCGTTGCGGTCTCTGCTACGGCTTCTCAAATGATGATGAAATTAATGAAACGCAGTCTCGACCCCAATGATTTAGCAGAAGACCCGGAAAATCAAGTAAACGGCTTTTTAGGGGGAGGACTGCCTAAAAATGCCAAACTTTGGTCAAAAGCCGGACATACCAGCCAAGTTCGGCACGATGCTGCCTATATTGAAATCCCGAATTTACAACCTTATTTATTAGTCGTTTTTACCGAAGGAAAAGCCCAAAGCAAAAACGAAGAAATCCTCCCGTTTATTTCTAATAAAGTTGTTGAAGCAATGGGAAGAATTAAGAATTAAATCAGTCACCAGTCACCAGTCACCAGTTATTAATTTTTCGGTCTTCTTCTTTCCTTATTAGTGCTGAATTTAGACTCCTGACTTGCTTTTTGCAACGGGTGACTGATGACTGGTGATGTGTCCGACTGTAAACAGTTTAATGCTTTAAAATAAAATCAGCAATGGGACGATCGCTTTTAGTTTCTATTAATTCCTCGTCTTTAGATTGGAAAATGACAGAACGTTGGATTAAATTAAGATTTTGTAATCGCCGTTGAACCCGGCTAGGAATTCCATAATTATAAATAATATGACCTTTTCCTGCTAAAACAATCACTTGATAATCAGGATTATTTTTAATAAAAGTTGCGATCGCATCTGCCATTGTTTCATCCCACAACACTTGCGCTAGAAAAAACTTCTCAAAATCCGCACTATTGCTTTTTCCTCCATGATGATGTTGCTGATAAATATTCAGTAACATTTCCCGATATTCTGGGGGATTGAGGTTTATTTCGGCTGCATCTGGAATTAATTTTTGTTCAGACTCTGTTAAACTTTCTAAGCCTTCACGAGCAACTTTTCGTGTAATTTCTGTTGGGGTATTTAACGCTAAAACGGGTAGTTTATTCTGTTGAGCAAAACGCAAAACGTTCGCGTAATTTTCCCAAGGAAACCCCCAACGTTGCTTATATTCCGTTTGTTCAATTAATTCTGCTTCTGAAATTTCTCCTTGAATAAAACGATCTAAACTAATTTGATAAGGACGTTGAAACATTTCCATTGCGATCGCGATTTTAGGGTTTTGTTCATATAACCCTTTAATAATCCGCAATTGCGCTTGATGATCCTCCAGATTATTATGGGTTTCTCCCAAATAAATAACTTTTGCTGACCCTAAATCCGGTAAAATTTGTTCAGGATTAACCTGAGCTAAAACCGGAATATTGTCTGAAAAAGTTACGGCTAAAATCGGTTGAGTCAAAGTTGACAAACTCGATAATAATAAAACTCCCAAAGAACAAGACCAAATTTGAGTCAATCGATAAAGTTTCATCCTAAATTTTAAATCATAGAGCAGTTGCAAGCATGATGAGGACATCATAGAAAGCTAGAATGCTTATTTTAAGCTTTTACCTCCTGCCTTCTACTATAAATTACGCCTTCGATTGAATCACACCACATCCTAAACGACCGCCGCCTGCACCTCCTTTAACGCCTGTTGTTCCTTGATCTTCATCCACATGAACAATAAAAGCACTACCATCTTCATCCAATAAACTTAATGGCCCCGGAGACAATGTAACCCGATTTGTCATGTAAGAAAACGTGGCTTTTCCAGTCGCATCAGCAACTAAATTCGGTAAATCTCCCATGTGAAACGGATGATTAGAATCTGGGTTTGTTTCTCCAAACGGCCCTGGATCAAAATGTCCGCCAGCCGCATTAAAATCCGGTTCACAAGCTCCTTTTTGATGGATATGAAACCCATGTTTTGTATTAGGAGGTAAGCCATTAATTTCCCCTTTCACTTCCACCAGAGGTAAGATAGTATCCGTCTTTTTTTGAATTAACGTTACGGTTCCTGATAAATTGGTATCTGCATTTCCCTTAACCGTTGCTGTTGCCGATAAATCTTGATTAGAAAGGGAAATACTAGATTGAGTACAACTTACCAAAAACAAAAGCGTCAATAAACATCCTGCAAAAATTGAACTAATTTTTTGTATAATTTTCATTCTCATCAATCCTCCCAATTACAACATAAAAAACATTATAAACCAGTAGGACGATGCTCTGCCCATCAATTCCCCTAAACTCTAATCAGTCATCAGTCATCAGTGCCTATTCCCTATTCCCTATTACCCATTCCCTATTTATTGCCCATTGCGAGAGTGCCCATTGCCCATTCTTAATTCTTAATTCTTAATTCCTCTACTGTTCCTTTCTTAAAAACGCGACCAATCACATCTTCAATTGGCGGATCACTAACGGTTAAATCCAGTACCTTTAATTCCGCTAAAATTCTAGCAACCGTTGTGGTTAATGTATCCCGTTGTACTAATAACCGAACAGATTGACCTTCCATCGATTCAATTTCCCCATAATTGAGTAAAGTTTGCCGACAGCGTTCTAAATCATCTCCTGAACAGTTATCCAGTTCAATTTTAACTTCTCGATAGGGGGCAAATTGTTCTAACAGTTGTTCTAAACTACCATCATAAATCAGTTGACCTTGATGAATTAAAATCACCCGTTTACACAACGCTGTAATATCCGCCATGTAGTGACTTGTTAATAAAATAGTGGCTTGATATCGACGGTTATATTCTGCTAAAAATTCCCTCACACTCACTTGAGCATTAACATCTAATCCTAACGTCGGTTCATCTAAAAATAAGACTTGGGGATGATGTAACAACGCCGCCATTAATTCTGCCTTCATCCGTTCTCCAAGAGACAGTTTTCTAACAGGTTGCTTTAACTTACCTTCCAACGATAACATCTCCGTTAATTCCCCGACCCGTTGGCGATATTCGGCATCAGAAATTCCATAAATTGCCGCATTAATTTTTAGGGAATCTAATACAGGTAAATCCCAAATTAACTGTTGTTTTTGCCCCATCACTAAGGTAATTTTTTGTAAAAAGGTAGATTGACGTTGATAAGGAATCGCATCTGCCACTTTTACAAACCCCCCAGAGGGATAAATTAACCCGGTTAACATTTTTAAAGTGGTTGTTTTTCCCGCCCCATTTGCCCCTAAAAATCCCACCACTTCACCGGGTTCAATCTTAAAGGAAACCTCCTTAACCGCATGAATTTGTTGATAAGTTCGTTTAAAAAAATGCTGCAATGTTCCTTTCAATCCGGGTTCTTTAATCGCCACCGGATAAACCTTGCTTAAGTGATCAACAACAATCATGGACATATAAGAATTTTCTTTAAATTGTAATTAAAATTTTAGAGTGCGTCAGCTATGACAAACCAAAAACCCGGTTTCTTGAGAAACCGGGTTTTTAATCCTAGAAAATTGAGAAGAATTTTAGTTTCCAAACCCTCTACAATCCATTAATTGAACACATTTTCTGATCCCGCCGTGGTATCCGGTGCGCCTTTGAATCTGGCTTTGGCTTTTGCAGCACTGCGTTTGAGCGCTTGCAGTCGAGCTTCATAACGCGCCCGTTGACGTTTTTTCGGGGTTTGATCCACTAATGTTTTTAACGCACTCCCTAAACTTTTATAAGCATTGGGCAGGGTATAACCAAAACGAGTGGCTAGAGAAACTGCCTTTTCATCCGCATCAATGGCTTCTTGGAGGGTACGTTCGTTATTATTTTTTTGGTAAAGGCGATAGCCGGAAATTCCACATAATCCTAACGCTAATAACAGCAGGAGTCCATCCTGTACCCACAGTTCCCCCACTGCACCTCCTAAACCAATTGCCAAAGCGGCCATTTCCCAGCCATCTCTGGGAATCGTATCATTTTGAATTCGGGCGACTTCATGCCAGAATAGCAAATTGCGTTGATCCATTGCCAGTTGTTCCCAGCGAACCAAGTCAATTTGAATCTCAACTTGATCCTTGCCAATTTCTTCACAACGGATGAGGGGTGGGTTGACCTCAACGGTTTTTTCCACCATTACCCAACTTTGCAACTCAGGAGGAAGGATGCCTTTTAGTCGCCGGAGTTCGCTCATTTCGGCTCTGGCAGTGGAGGTTGCATAGGATGTCATAGTTGCGGCTCGACGAAGTTTCCAAAACAATCAAGTTCTTATATATTATTCTATCGCAGTGGGTTTGTAACATTCTTCGGGCAGGTTGTTCAGTTTCGCTGGAACCCGTTAAGATTTTTTTCAAGTACAGGACAACAGGTAAACTGTCCGAGTCAGGTTTGGGGATTTATGCTGATCTAGTTTAGCGGCGGATTAACTTAGAATTGTCAAAATTTCTCAAAATCTTTTATTGTTCTTGTTGTTTCACTCCCCAGTTGTGCATTTGTTCTAATATCGGTTTTAACTGTTCACCGAGAGGTGTTAACGAATATTCAACACGCGGGGGAATTTCTGCATAAACTTGTCGATGAATAATATTATCGGCTTCGAGTTCCCGTAACTGTTCCGTTAACATTTTATGGGTAATTCCCGTTATTAACCGTTGCAGTTGGTTAAACCGTTTTACCCCGGTCAATAATTCTCTTAAAATTAACAGTTTCCACCGTCCGCTCATCACTTTTAATGTCAGTTCAGCCGGACAATTTGATTTTTCAATCGGAAGTTTAGGAACGTGCATAATTAGGGTTTAGAGCGTTACGAACTAAAAAGTGCGTACTTCCCATTTTAATGATCTTTCGGATAAAGTCAAAGGGTAGGGTTAACAGGAACTTAAAACGGATGATTACACTCCGAAAAGCGGAAGATCGCGGACATTTTAATATGGATTGGTTGAACAGTTACCATAGCTTTTCTTTTGGTAATTATTACGATCCGAATTATATGGGATTTCGCTCCCTGCGCGTGATTAATGATGATCGGGTCAAAGGAGGAGGAGGGTTTCCCACTCACGGACATCGAGATATGGAAATTGTCACCTATATTTTAGAAGGTTCCCTGGAACATAAAGATAATTTAGGGACAGGTTCCATTATTAAACGGGGAGAAATTCAACGCATGAGTGCAGGAACCGGAATTCTTCATAGTGAATTTAACCCTTCCCCTACTGATTTAGCTCATTTTCTACAAATTTGGATTATTCCTGATACAAAAGGATTACCTGCTAGTTATGAGCAGAAATCAATTCAAGTCTCAGATGAGCCTGGTAAATTCCATTTAATTGCCTCTGCCAATCCAACGGAAACTTCGGTTAAAATTCACCAAGATGCGAATATCTATGCCGCCACTTTCAAAGCAGGCGATCGCATCAATTATTCCCTCGCTTCTAACCGTCATGTTTGGGTACAAGTTGCCCAAGGAGACGTTAAACTGAATGATCAGATCCTCACGACTGGGGATGGCGCGGCAATTAGTCAAGAATCTGAACTGATTTTTACAGCAACAACCGATGCAGAGATTTTGCTGTTTGATCTCGCTTAATTCCCCAACCCAGAACTTTATTTTTTTGAGAGAAAATAGAGTTCTGGGAACTTTTTTGATTTGAAAGCTTGAGTTTTAATTGGAATCTTAGACGGTGGGTATCATATTTCTTTTGAAATAACCGTATCAATAATAACTTTTTACATTAAATTAAATTAAAGATTTTTAAGGGGTCAAAAACCATCCAGTTAGATGGGTCATGGATTTGCGATCGCCACCCAGCAACAATCATCGATCTTGATCCATACCCTTCCCTGAGAACAACATTCAATTGGATAAAATCAGGTTACTCAACCTAGAAAAATTTTTCTGTCAAAAGGTAACTTCTGACAAAAATTCCATTAAAATGACAAACTAAAATTCGCTTGGTTCGGATTTCCCCATTTCGTTTTAAAATCTTAAAATATTGTAAAACTACTATCCGGCTACGATAACCTAGTATTTAACCTTAATCCCTATGGCTATTGGCTACCTCGCCCTGGTTCTCCACGCCCATCTCCCCTTCGTCCGCCATCCGGAAAGTGACTATGTATTAGAGGAAGAGTGGTTATTTGAAGCGATTACAGAAACTTATGCCCCCCTGATCAAAATGTTTGAAGGGCTAAAACGGGATGGGATAGACTTCAAAATGACCATGAGTTTAACCCCGCCTCTGGTCTCGATGCTGCGAGATCCCTTGCTTCAAGAGCGGTATGAACTCCATCTGTCCCAACTACAAGACTTAATTGAACGAGAGGCGGAACGAAATCGCAAGAATGGTCATCTTCGTTACCTTGCCGAACATTATGCCCAAGAATTTCAAGAAGTCCGCGAACTTTGGGAACGTTATAACGGGGATTTAGTAACAGCCTTCAAACAATTCCAAGATAGTAACAACCTCGAAATCATTACCTGTGGCGCCACTCACGGTTATTTACCGTTAATGAATATGTATCCCCAAGCCGTTTGGGCGCAAATTCAAGTGGCTTGTGAACATTATCAAGAAAATTTTGGTCGTCCCCCCCGTGGGATATGGCTCCCTGAATGTGCTTACTACAACGGCTTAGAACGAATGTTAGCCGATGCGGGAATTCGTTATTTTCTCAGCGATGGTCACGGAATTCTGTATGCTCGTCCCCGTCCCCGCTTTGGAACCTATGCGCCCGTCTTTACCGAGTCCGGTGTGGCGGTCTTTGCACGGGATAACGAATCTTCTCAACAGGTGTGGTCTTCAGAGTTGGGTTATCCGGGGGCGCCGGAATATCGAGAATTTTATAAAGATTTAGGCTGGGAAGCAGAATATGAATATATTAAGCCTTACATTATGCCCAATGGCCAACGGAAAAATACAGGGATTAAATATCACAAAATTACAGGTCGGGGTTTAAGTCTGGGAGAAAAGGAACTCTATGATCCCTATTGGGCTCAACAAAAAACCATTGAACACGCAGCTAATTTTATGTTCAACCGCGAACAGCAAGTTGAACATCTCTACAATTTAATGCAGCGTCCTCCGATTATTGTGTCTCCCTATGATGCAGAACTATTCGGACATTGGTGGTACGAAGGGCCTTGGTTTCTGGATGCAGTGTTCCGTAAAACCTGGAAAGAGCAAAATACCTATGCAATGACTCACTTAGGGGATTATCTCAAAGCCTATCCCACCCAACAAGTCTGTCATCCGGCTCAGTCCAGTTGGGGATATAAAGGATTCCATGAATATTGGTTGAATCAAACCAATGCTTGGATTTATCCCCATCTCCATAAAGCCGCAGAACGGATGATTAAAATGGCTTGTCGAGAACCGACAACCGAGTTAGAGTCGCGAGCGCTCAATCAAGCTGCACGGGAACTCTTATTAGCACAATCTTCTGACTGGGCATTTATCATGAGTTCGGGAACCATGACCCCCTACGCCGTTCGTCGCACCCGTTCCCACCTCATGCGCTTTAACAAAATTTACGAAGATATTAAGATTGGTAAAATTGATTCCGGTTGGCTAGAAAAAGTAGAAGCGATCGATAACATCTTCCCCAACATCGACTTCCGCGTCTACAGACCGCTAATGTAGTTAGGAGGCAGAAGGCAGAAGGCAGGAGGCAGAAGGAGGCAGGAGGAGGGAAGAAGGAGGAAGAAGAAAAAAAGTATTGTCCCTCGGCTCCCCCTGCTCCCTCGGCTCCCTC
>JBMDYE010000040.1:0-4992 GCA_048595135.1 Planktothrix sp.
TTAGTTTGTCGATTCCAGATGCCTAAATCGATAATCAGGTCAGCTTCTCGATTTCCGCTATCGCCTCCTACTGGTGGCATAATAATTAATTCTCCCTTAGCCGTTCGTTCAAAGTTCAAATCACGGTTATTTTGACATAACTGATAGAACTGTTCGTCGCTGAGGTGAACGGTGTCTAAATTTAATGTCAAAGGACTCATAATTTTAGACCTAGCCTAAATAGTAATGAATATTATATCAGGCTACTTTTTGCTTGACAAAAAAATGCTGGTTTGTTAATAGAACCAGTTACCTCTGCTGGCAGAGGGGGCATCTGAGAAGTGGTTTTATGGGGGCGGGTGAGTTTCAAAAATTTGTGTAGATGAAGAGTTCACAATTTTGATTTGGAAAACGTCTTATATACAGAGCCGGACACATACCGCGTTAAAAGTGGTAAATGTTCGGTCAAGAAAACAACAAGTAAACCACTAAGAAAAAAGGAGAAAAATCATGCGTAGATTGCGGTAACACATAATTCAATCTAACTGAAAGACTTCATCAGCAATCACTTATTGAGCTTCGCTGATGAAGTCTAATTCCGACTCATGGTTCCAATCACCAATCTATCCTGCCTAAAAACTACAGGTTTTGCCTGCTCGCTTCAATCAAATATTACCAATGCAGATTCCTTGGTTTTTCAAAGCAATCAGTCAATATGTCGCTGACCAGAAAAAGCTAGCTGGTACGCTTGTTATCTGTCTAGTCCTTGATGCGGCATTTGATACCCTCATGAGGGGTAGTTTAAAGTTTATTATTGATGCTGCTATCATTCCCCAAAATTATCGCCTCCTCGTTTTAATTCTTTGTCTGCTGGCTTTTGGCGGAATTATATATGCCTGCGTTGGTTTGCTGGGAAACTTTTTAGGGGCGCGTTTAGGCGTTTTAATTATTAACAAAATCCGCTATTCTCTCTTCGAGCATCTCCAAACCCTATCAATGGATTTCTTTGGCAGACGTTCGGCGGGGGATATTGTTAATTGTTTGTTAGCAGATGTAGCCCAGGTTGAAAATGGTGTCGTTACGATGGGTCTATCCGTACTAATTATAGACCTCAGCAATATTCTGTTTTCTGCGATTTTCCTCTTTTCCCTCAACTGGCAATTAGCGGTACTCAGTTTCATCGGTTTAACCGTCTGCATAATTGCCCCCACAAAAATTGCTGCGATCGCTACTGAAAAAGGCTATGACTTACGGCAAAAGGAAGGACATATTGCTAGCGTCATCGAAGAAAATATCCTATCTCAATCTGTTATCAAAATCTTTGGCTTAGAAAAGCAGATGACCCAGGATTTTAACATCCATTTAAAGGATTTTAAACGGGTTTATGTGGGGGCAACATTTCTATCCTACTTAGTCCAAAAAATCCCGGTTGTCACTTTTGTATTCGTCCAGATTCTTATTTTAGGTGTCGGGGCGACGATGGTGTACCAAAATTTAATTTCAGTTGGAACCCTCGTCTCCTATCAGGTTTTATTGATCGGCTTAAATAACAGTATTTTTAGCTTAACTTTTATGGTGCCTTATCTCATAGAAGCAGTGGCAGCCATGCGACGCATCAATGATATTTTGACTGAAGTTCCGCAAGTACAGGAAACTGAAGGTGCTACAGTCTTACCTCACTTTTCCCGCGCTGTTCACTTTAAAGACGTTACTTTTAGCTACTCTTCTGAGAGAGAAGGGATTAAAAATCTATCGCTGACTATCCACCCAAAGGAATTTATCGTATTTGTTGGGCCAAGTGGTGCGGGGAAAAGCACGATTGTCAATTTGTTGGCGCGATTTTATGACCCAGATAAGGGGTGTATTTTGTTTGACGGGGTAGATTTGCGTCACGCTCAAGTTCGCTCTCTTCGCTCACAACTCGGACTGGTTTCGCAAGAGGTGATTCTGTTTAATACGACTGTGCGGGAAAACATCCGCATGGGCTATCTGGAAGCCAGTAACGAGCAGGTTGAAACCGCCGCCAAAGCCGCAGAAATTCACGATTTTATTCTGACTTTGCCCCAAGGCTACGATACCCCCATAGGTGACCGAGGCGGACAGTTATCGGGAGGACAGCGGCAAAGAATCGCCCTCGCTAGAGCATTAGTGAGAGATCCGGCAATTCTGATTCTCGATGAAGCTACCTCCGCCCTAGATCCGGCAACAGAAGCGGGTATCCTCGCCACCATCGATCGCATCGCCAAGGAACGCACAGTAATTATGATTACCCACCGCATTGCTCAGGCTTTGCGTGCGGATCGGATTTTTGTACTAGAAAACGGACAGCTTATTGCATCAGGTCGCCATGCAGACTTGTTGGAACAAAAAGGACTCTATGCCACCCTTTGGCAACAAAGTCATCCAGCCAATACCAACTTAATTGTACAAGCCCATTCCTAATCACAAATTTCACCTACTCACTCTCGGAGCTTAATTTTATGACAAACACAAATGATTCCAAATGGGTTATTCCCTCCTCTCAGTGCCTTGCCTCAAAATCACTTGAGGAAGAGAAAGCAATGTGGGATGAAAACCACAAAGATTATGACGGCACTACTTTCAGCGTTACACAAGATCCAGACCTGTGCAAAGCCCTGATCCGTCCTTATGGTCAATCTTCCGGCTTTGATATTCCAAATTCTCCTGACATTCAAGTTCTGATTCCTAACTGTGGCTCGGAAATCCATCTTCAAAAGGCATTACTAGAGTTTTGTCCGCAAATTGGCAAAGTTTACTGTACTGATTTTTCTAAAACGGGAATTGAAAAAGCACGGGAAAATTGGCAAAAATCAGAAGGAGATTCTTGTCTTAATAGCCAACAATTGGTCTTTGAAGTAGTAGATTCCACCAAAATAACCGAAGAAAGACCGGATTGGAAAGAAAAATTTGATTATGTCTTAGCGGTTGCTGCTGTTGTTTCTAGTGAAGATGAAATCAATCGTCAGATCGTACAGGAATTTTCTAAAGTTCTCAAACCAGGTGGTAAGCTCTACGGCTTTTTTCCGACTATCTTTTCTCCTTTAGAAATTGCCCATTTAAGTAAACAACACGCTTATTGGGTCACAGATGGATTAGTGAATATAGGGCATAACACCCTTCATGGAAGGGATTGGCATTATTCACAAATACACTATACGCCCTTGCGTTTGAATCGCATCTTTAAAGAAGCGGGGTTAAAACGGCTCAACTTTGAGATTTATTTTTTGGATTCTGAAGTTTTATTTAATGTTTTGAAAGAGGATATCGAGCATGACGATCCCGATCTTTGTCTGTGGGATCTTCTCGTGCGGTATGAGAAAGAACAGGTTTAAACAGCCTTAATCTTGAATCCCCTTGAATTCTGAGAAAACTTAAGGTGCTATTGCCTCAAGGGTCACTTCAAAACTGTGCCTCATATCTTCAGAACGGACACACAGACTCTCCGATTAAAGGTAGACTTGCAAGTGATCAACCGCACTGTTTCAGATTATGACTGATACGATTTTTAGCAAAATTATCCGTCGGGAAATTCCGGCTGATATTGTTTATGAGGATGATTTGTGCCTCGCGTTTAAGGATATCGCCCCCCAAGCCCCTGTGCATATTTTGGTGATTCCTAAAAAACCTATTCCTAATCTGGCGGATGCCACACCCCAAGATCATGCGCTGATGGGACATTTGCTCTTGAAGGTGAAACAGGTCGCTGAAGAAGCGGGTTTAGAAAAGGGCTATCGAGTGGTAATTAATACGGGAGATGATGGGGGACAAACCGTTCATCATCTTCATCTTCATATATTAGGGGGACGTCAAATGCAATGGCCACCCGGTTAAGGCGGTTCTCAGTTTTCGCTAAAAGCCGGATTTGAGAACCCTTGTCTCCCATTAAACGGACAGGTAACGGGAGACGAGGACTCCTCTGAGGTAGATCGGGAAATAATTAGTTGAGCTTATCAAACCATTTAAAATCTTTTATTAAAAAAACCTTTACATTTAGCAACATTTCATTAATACTAGAGACATCGGTAGAGATAACTCGACCGACGTACCTCGAAAAATACATAACGCAATACATAAAACCATGACAACGACCATTCAGCAGCGCGAGAGCGCTTCTCTGTGGGAACGGTTCTGTAACTGGGTCACCTCCACCAACAACCGCATTTACATCGGTTGGTTCGGTGTTCTGATGATCCCGACCTTACTGACCGCCACCATCTGCTACATCATCGCCTTCGTTGCCGCTCCTCCAGTGGACATCGACGGAATCCGTGAGCCTGTAGCTGGTTCCTTACTGTATGGAAACAACATCATCTCTGGTGCAGTTGTTCCTTCTTCTAACGCCATCGGTTTACACTTCTACCCCATCTGGGAAGCTGCTTCCTTAGATGAGTGGTTGTACAACGGCGGCCCTTACCAGTTAGTGATTTTCCACTTCCTGATCGGTGTATTCTGCTACATGGGTCGGGAGTGGGAATTATCCTACCGCTTAGGGATGCGTCCTTGGATCTGCGTCGCTTACAGCGCACCTGTTGCTGCTGCAACCGCCGTGTTCCTGATCTACCCCATCGGTCAAGGTTCTTTCTCTGACGGTATGCCTTTAGGCATCTCTGGAACCTTCAACTTCATGTTGGTGTTCCAAGCCGAGCATAACATCCTGATGCACCCCTTCCATATGTTAGGTGTTGCCGGGGTGTTTGGTGGTTCTTTATTCTCCGCCATGCACGGATCTCTGGTTACTTCTTCCTTAGTGCGTGAAACCACTGAAACCGAATCTCAAAACTACGGTTACAAATTCGGTCAAGAAGAAGAAACCTACAACATCGTGGCAGCCCACGGCTACTTCGGTCGTTTAATCTTCCAATACGCCAGCTTCAACAACAGCCGCAGCTTACACTTCTTATTAGGTGCATGGCCTGTGGTCGGCATTTGGTTCACCGCATTAGGTGTGTCCACAATGGCGTTCAACCTGAATGGTTTCAACTTCAACCAATC
>JBMDYE010000041.1:0-19453 GCA_048595135.1 Planktothrix sp.
TTCTGCAATTTTAGGATTATTAATTACTCCGCAAATGTTCGGCGCGCAAACCGCTTTACAACGAGGATTAACGGAATCTTTACCCATCACTCGCGCCCAACCGCAGGAATTTAGAACCGCCATTAAACCGGAAGATCGCTCGTTAATTGATTGGATTCGATTACTCAATCTTAATCCAGAACCCGATAGTTATAAAGGTCAAAAAGCAAAAGTCACAGGGTTTGTTGTATATCCTCCAAATTTACCAGAAAATTATATTTGGTTAGGGCGATTTGTTTTAACTTGTTGTGCGGCGGATGCCTATCCCGTTGGACTTCCTGTATTGTTACCTGAAAATACTCTTCGCACCACTTACCCTCAAGATAGTTGGTTAGAAATAGAAGGTCAAATGATTACAGAAACCTTGAATAATCAACGAAAACTCACAATTAAAGCCAATTCAATCAAGCGCATTCAACCTCCTAAAAATCCTTATGATTATTAAAAGAAGGCAGGAGCCAGGGGGCAGAAGGCAGGAGGTAAAAGGTAGAAGAATTAAAAACTAATTACTGATTACTGAAAAAGGTTATGCAAAATCTTTCTAATAAATTTAAAAATTTAAAATGGGTTCAACCTTTGGATCGGGTTGCAATTATTTTGATGATCGTTTTAACAGTTTTAATTGGAATTGTTTTATTAACAGGCGATCGCACCTCTCCAAGAGTGAAAGAATTTACTTGGCAAAATCAACAAATTGGATCAGAAGATCAGGGATTTGTCATTACTTTTAATCGTCCAATGGATCGGAAAAGTGTTGAAGAAAATTTACGCATTGATCCCCCCCTTCCCGGTAAAATTAGCTGGGCGGGACGACGGATGGCTTATACCTTATTAGAACCTGCTCCCTATGGAACCCCGTTTAGTGTGCAATTGCAAGGAGCAAAAGATAAGTTATATGGGAATTATCAAGGACAATTAATTGAACCGTTTACGGGGTATTTTCGCAGTCGAGATTTAGCATTTGTTTATATTGGAGTTGAGGGACAACAAGAAGGACGATTAATCTTAGTTAATTTAAGTCAACAATCTCCTCAACCTAAACCTATAACCCCAGAAGATTTAGTCGTTTTAGATTTTGAATCATTTCCAAAAGGCGATCGCATTTTATTTTCGGCAATTTCTAAAACTGAACAAGCGCAAGGATTAATTGCACCCCAACTCTACACCGTTACCACCGGAATTAACGCTGAATCTGTCCAAGAAAATGCCTCATCGGTTCAAGCTCCGGGTCAAATTGAAACCGTTTTAGATAATCAATATTATCGGAATTTAAAATTTGATTTATCCCCCGATGGTAAGATGATTGTGGTGCAACGGGTGAGTAAAACTGATCCTAATGATGCCAGTCCTTGGATGATGGAATTGGGCAAAAATCCAAAACCGTTAGAAGCGAAGGGAGGGGATTTTTTAATCACACCGGATAGTCAAGCGATTGTAATTGCTCAGGGGCCAGATTTAACCACTATTTTACCTTTAAAACCCAATGCAAAACCGTTAGAATTTTTACCAAAATTTGGTCAAGTTTTAGGGTTTGCTCAAGATGGCAGTGCGGCGGCTATGTTAAAATTTAATCCCGATGGAACGCGATCGCTCTTTCTTGTCAATAACCTGGGAAAAGAGGAAGAACTTTACCGAACCCCGCAGTTTGGAAATATCCTCAAAGCTCAATTTGATCCGAGTAATACCGTCCTTTACTGTTTAATTACCGAACTCTTAGACAATAAAGAACAATATCAAGAACAACCTTATATTGTTGCGATTGATTTAACAACAAAACAGGTGATTCCGTTAGTGATTTTACCGAATCAACAAGAAATCAACATTAGTTTATCTCCCGATGGGTTAGCGTTACTTTTTGATCAAACTATCACTCAAACTTCCCAGCCTGATGATCCTGAAAAATCCACCAAAACAGAAGGGGGAGATACAATTAAAAGCAGTCGGTTATGGCTTTTACCCTTAATTGCAGATACTTCAAATCAAGGTTCTAAACCGAAACTCAAACCGGAAGAATTGCCCTTTTCCGGGTTTCATCCAAAATGGCTTCCATAATCAGTAATCAGTAATCAGTAATCAGTAATCAGTAATCAGTAATCAGTAATCAGTAATCAGTAGTTAGTAATCAGTGCTTCTTATCTCTTCCCTATTGCAAGAGTGCCTATTCCCTAATTCAGATCCTTAAGTGCTACGCACAGGCTACGCCAACGCTCCGCTCAGGACGCTGCGCGATTCAGATCCTGAAGTGCTACGCACAAGCTTCGCCAACGTTCCGCGGAGTAAACGCTACTTGAGCCTCTTAATTCTTAATTCTCCTGACTCCTGATCTATAATTAATTTAGGTTGGCTATCTAGGTGAAAAACCTTAAATTAATTGAGGAAAATTGATGAAAATTGAAGAAATTAATGAAATTTTGGTTAGCCAATTTGGTCGGGCGGTGAGTCAACCGGAGCCGACATTATGGCAAATTGAAACAGAACAATTTCGGTTGTTAGTGTTGTTATCGGATGATCAAAGTTGGTTACGACTTTTACTTCCCATTGCGCCTGTACAGAACGCTAACTTAATTTTAGAACAATTATTAGAAGCGAATTTTGATGTCACTCAAGAAACTCGTTATGCCATTCATCAAAATGTCGTTTGGGCTGTCTTTCAGCATAGCCGAGAAAGTTTAACATCTCAGGATTTTTCTAAAGCGGTTGAAACCGTTATTGCCCTTCATGATGCTGGATTTTCGGACTATTACAATCAACTGATTGAAAAGCGAATTATAGAAGTGATTCGAGTCGCTAAACAGCAAGGGCAATCAATGGAAAAAACCTTACAAAATTTAGATCGATTTTATGCAGAAGGGTTAATGGGCGATTTAAGTGGCACTACCGCAGACCGAGAACAAACCCTAGCCGCTTGGCGTTATCAATTGCAACGGTTGTGGACAGAAGTGGAATAGGAATTAAGAATTAAGAATCGCGTAGCGTCCTGAGCGGAGCGTAGGCGGAGCCTGTGCGTAGCACTTAAGGATCTGAATTAAGAATTAAAAATTCAAGGTAGTATGGGAGAGACAGAAGAATTTTTAACTGGTGACTGGTGACTGGTGACTGGTGACTGATTACTGATTACTGATTACTAATTATGGAAGTTAAGATTAATATTGTTCGGCAAAAAGATTCTAATAGCACACCCTATGTGCAGAGTTATCTTCTCAATGTTGAACCCGGCAATACTATTTTAGATTGTCTTAACCGGATTAAATGGGAACAAGATGGAACCTTAGCCTATCGGAAAAATTGTCGAAATACCATTTGTGGCAGTTGTTCAATGCGAATTAATGGCCGTGCTGCCTTAGCTTGTAAAGAAAATATTGGTGGTGAAGTAGCACGTTTACAACAGATTAATACCGCCAATAATTCTGCAACTGACGCCGCAACAATTCCCGAAATTACGATTACGCCGATGGGAAATTTACCGGTTCAGAAAGATTTAGTCGTAGACATGAACCGCTTCTGGAATAACTTAGAAGCTGTTGAACCTTATGTCAGTACCGCCGGACGAACTATTCCTGAACGGGAATTTCTGCAAACCCCAGAGGAACGAGCTAAACTCAATCAAATGGGGAACTGTATCCTCTGTGGGTCTTGTTATTCTGACTGTAACGCCGTTGAGGTCAATCCTGATTTTGTTGGCCCCCACGCCTTAGCGAAAGCGCAACGGATGGTGGCTGACTCTCGTGATACCCAAACGGAAGAACGGTTAGAACGCTACAACGAAGGGTTAAAAGGGGTTTGGGGCTGTACCCGTTGCTTTAACTGTAATGCGGTTTGTCCGATGGAAGTGGCGCCCCTTGATCAGATTACCAAAATTAAGCATGAACTCCTTGAACGCAAGGATGCGGGCGCAAGTCGTCCCATTCGTCACCGTAAGGTTTTGCTTGAACTGGTGAAACAAGGGGGTTGGGTGGATGAACGCAAATTTGCTTTACTGGTGGTGGGCAACTATTTCCGTGATCTGAAGGGTTTACTGAGTTTAGGCCCTGTGGGACTGCGGGTCATGTTACGGGGTAAATTCCCCCTCACCTTTGAACCGTCGGAAGGAACAGAAACGGTACGATCATTAATTGAGTCGATTCAAGAATTAGAAAAACAACCATGACTTCTCAACCACCAACGTCTGATTTACCAACGCCAGAAACTAACAACCCATTAGAACCCGCTTTTGGTTGGACTCGCTATGCCGAACAAATTAATGGCCGTTTTGCCATGATGGGTTTTGTTCTGTTGCTCTTAATTGAATTTTTTACCCGTCAAGATTTATTTACTTGGTTGGGATTACGATAGATCGAATTAAGAATTAAGAATTAAGAATTAAGAATTAAGAATTAAGAATTAAGAATTAGGGAAGAATCACTAATGACTGATGACTGGTGACTGGTGACTGGTGACTGATTACTGATTACTGATTACTGATTGAAGACCAACAGCTTGATTAATAGAATTTAAACGTTGTTCTTCTAATTTCACTAATAATCCTTCTAATATTCTTTTTACCATCCAAGGCCCTTCATAAACCCATCCGGTATACACTTGAATTAAACAAGCACCTGCGGTGATTTTTTCCCAAGCATCTTCTGCGGTAAAGATGCCACCAACTCCAATAATTGGTAATTTTCCTTCGGTTTTTTGATAAATCCAACGGATCACGTCTGTTGATCGTTCTTTTAACGGCGCACCACTAATTCCTCCGGCTTCTTCGGTAATATAAGTTCCGGTTTGGGGTAGCCATTGGGTTTTTAATCCGTCCCGTTTAATCGTGGTATTGGTGGCAATAATTCCAGCGAGTTGATAGGTTTGAGCTAACTGAACCACATCAGCGATCGCATCCCATTCTAAATCCGGCGCAATTTTTACAAAAATCGGTTTTTGTTCAGTATTTTCTGTGATTAAACTCTCTAAAATTTTGCTTAATTGGTCTGAATCTTGAAGCGATCGCAATCCTGGGGTATTGGGAGAAGACACATTCACAACAAAATAATCCCCGTAATTTTTTAATAACTTAAAACTGCCTAAATAATCTGCTGCGGCTTCTTCTAAGGGTGTAATTTTAGATTTTCCTAAATTAATACCAATGGGGCATTGTTTTAAGCCATCAGAACCCATTAATTTCTGTTTCTTTTGTAACCGTTTTGCTAAGATTTCTGCCCCTTGGTTATTAAATCCCATCCGATTTAACACTGCTTCATCGGCTACTAACCGAAATAATCGCGGTTGAGGATTTCCCGGTTGGGGATGGAGGGTCACAGTTCCCAATTCCGCGAATCCAAATCCCAACCGTTGCCAAATACCTGCGGCTACCCCATCCTTATCGAATCCAGCCGCTAAACCCACGGGGTTAGCAAATTCTAAACCCCACAATCGTTGTTTTAAACGGTTATCCTGTAAACAAAATGAGGCGTTAAGTTGATTGTCAGCCCAAGATCGAGGAGAATAAGATTGATTTTCATCAATCCAACTCAACATTTTCATCGTTTGATAATGCGCCCATTCTGGATCAATTTTTAACCCATAAAATAAAAGGGGTTTAACAGCAGCACGATAAATATCCAATTGGGATTCTCCTTTGGTAGCAATCAGCACTCAGCAATTCACGTTCAGCAGTTAGGAGTTAATGGGGATTGCTGAGGGGAACTCCTAACACCCGTCACCGGATACCCGATACTCAAAACTTGAAGCGCGAATACCTGATAACGAGTGAAGGGAGAGGGGTAAGATGGAACATAAGAAACCAAACAAACCGTTTGGTTATTAGTCCTAACCTAGACGAAAATGTTACATCTATTCAATATCTTAATTTAATTTTTAATTTTGACTGTAAATTCAAGTTAACAGATTGGGAGCTAATTATGGGTGAATCCGAAGAATCGACCGCATTAGAGCAACCCATTTTGACTTTAGGGCGTGTTCTCCAGACGTTGCAAGATGAAGACAATGTTGATGTTTTAACCGAAACCGCACTAAACTATCTTCAAACCGAGTTTAACTATAGTTTAATTTGGATTAGTTTTTATGATCGTTTAGATCATCGGTTAATTGGCAAAGGCGGAATTACACCCACAGAAGATACTTGGTTACTCAAACAACGGTTTATTTTATCCCCTGGCGATTTACTTGAACAAGTCGTCATTCAACTTCGACCTGTGATTGTTCCTGATTTAAGGGCGGAAACCCGCGCCGGAGAATGGTGCAAAGCCGCCCAAGCTTTTAATATTCAAGGGTCTATTTTATACCCAATGCGCTATAAAGATCGATGTTTTGGCGTGGTTTTATTAGGATCAAGTGAGTGGGGAATTTCACCCAGTTCGATGGAAAAAGAACTGATTGCAATGGTGTTAGGGGGGTTATCGGCGTCTTTATTTCAAATTGAAACCACTTGGATTTTTCAACAAACTAAACGTCCTGATCAACCGCTTTTAAAATTATTAGATCAATTTAGAACCTTTAATACTCTGGATCGCTGTTTAGAAGAAACGGTAGAAGTCACCCATAATTTTATTGAACCGACCCGCACCAATGTGTATTGGTACTATCGGGAAGGACGCTATTTTTGGCGCCGAGCCAGTAATCAACAAAAACTACCCGGAATCAGTTTAATGAAACAAGCGGCTTCTGGGATTACGGTTCAAGATTTAGGAGAATTTTATAAAGCGTTAGCATCGGATCATTTGGTGTCTATTGGCGAGTCTTATAGTTCCTTACGGGCGGATACAACGGAACGATTAATGGAAAAAATTCGGGCGCGATCGCTATTAGCCGCTCCGATTGTTTTTAATCAAGAATTATTAGGATTTGTCGCCGTGGAAGGACAACATCCTCGGATTTGGCAAGAAAGCGAAAAACAATTTTTGCGGGGAATTTCTCAGCTAATTTCGTTAAATGCACCCCTGGCTGAAATGGAAGCTAAAATTCGCGAATTTGAAGTGGATCAAGCGTTAACCGCTAAAGTCACCCGTGCCATTGTTCATGATGATGATTGGCAAGTGACCTTAAAAACGACGGCAAGTTTATTATGTCAACGCTTAAATGCAGCCCGTTTTGTGTTATTAAAATATGATGATAAAACCCATAATTTTAATATTACATATCAACATTATCCGTTAAATCGTCGCGCTATTTCTACCCCTTTAGAACCTTTAAATCCAAAGGATTGGGAAACTTTAAAAAATAATAATAATCCTCTGATTCTTGAAAATTATGATGAAGATGAGAAATTACAAGCTTGGCGAAATCAATTACGAGATGCCGGGTTGCGATCGCTGTTAATTTGGCCTGTCAATGGGTATAAAAAAATTAGAAAAGACCAAACAGAAACCCGTCCTCAAGAGTTCCTGTTAATGGGACATGAAGCACCCCGAACTTGGGATCGAGCCGAACAAGAATTAGTGCAAACAGTCAGTCAACAATTGAGTGTGATTTTACATCAATGGGAACTGAATCAAATCTTCCAAACTCAAGAACAATTTAATGAAGCGTTAGCCTGGGGTTGGTTAACTCTTGAGCAAAGTCCTCAACTGCATCAACTCGAAGAACAATACACCCAAAAAATTGCTCAATTATTGCAGAGTTCCTTAGTTTTATTAGTTACTTGGTCAGGAGGAGATAAAAAAGCAACCATTGCCGCCTGCGTTGCCTCTCAACCTTATCTAGAAATTAATTCTAGCGTTAGAATTTCGATTAGAAAAGATCCCTTAATTCAACACGCACTTTCCACTAAAGATTTGTTTTGGTGGCCCGTTGAAGAACTCGCTGCCTATACTCGTCAATGGTTTACCAGTTCGGTTGAAAAAATTTTAGTGACCACCCTTCGGACGATGCCGACCCATCAACCCACAGGAATCTTAATTATTGCCGATCCTAAACACCTTCAGCAAGAATCTGAGTTATCCTTAAATATGCTCAATCTGTTCGTGTCTCAATTGGCTTGGTCACGACGTTATTTACAAATTCAAAGTAATTTGAAGACTCAATCTGAGGAATTAAAATTATTGAATTGGTACAAACAAAGACGTTTAGAAGAATTTTATCGCGTCATCGGGAGAGGACTAAAACAATTGAATGAATTAACTCAAGTTTCCTTTTCCTCTTCTGATCCCCAAAGAAGCCAATTATCTCAGTTACGTTATCAACAACTGTTTCGACAAATGGGAAGTACCTTATCCTCGACTAATACCTTATTAAAACAGGAACAATGGCGATTAGAATATCATCATGATGTCATTCCGATTGTTAATTTATTACGTCGGGGACGGGAACGAATTGATCCGTTAATCAGAAATCAAGAATTGCAATTAATTGTTAAACAAGAAGGAAATTTTAGTATCATTGGTGATCCGATTAAACTAGAATTGATTCTTTATGAACTCTTATTAAGCACTTGTTATCGTTCGGAACCGGGAGGCAGGATAGAACTTAAAAGTCATCTGTTCAATGAACATCAACTTGAAATCAAAATTACCGATTATGGTAATATTAAACCTCAACTCATTACCGACCTCAAATTCGGTGCTTCTGCTGATGTCTTGGCTCCCTCTTTATTAGCGACTCCTCCCGGACAATCTTTATTGATTTGTCAACAAATGATTCACAATATGGGGGGTCTATTTTTCCTAGAACAACAAGATGATCAACAAATCTTAACTCGGATTATTTTACCCCTCGCTTCCTCTCCGACAATATGAAGTAGGAGACAAGGGGACAAGGGGACAAGGGGAAGGGGAGAAAATTGTGTTCTTTATTCCCTATTGCCTATTGCCTATTGCCTATTGCCTATTGCCTATTGCCTCTTAATTCTTAATTCTTATGTTAATTTCTTTACGGATTGAAAATTTTGCACTGATTGATCATTTAGATTTAGAGTTTGGGACGGGTTTAAATGTTTTTACAGGGGAAACTGGCGCCGGAAAATCAATTATTTTAGATGCGGTTGATGCGGTTTTAGGGGGGAAAGTTGACCGTCGCGTGATTAGAACAGGCGCAAACCGGGCAATTTTAGAAGGAACTTTTGAAGTGGAAGACTTCTTAATGCAATGGGTGACGGAACAGGAAATTGATCTCGTTGATGGTAGTTTAATTATTTGTAGTCGAGAATTGGTGGTGAGTGGCGATAAACTCAGAAGCCGTTCTCGAATTAATGGGGTTTTAGTCAATCGAAAATTAATTGATCAATTACGCGATCGCTTTATTGAAATTACCGCTCAAGGTCAAACCTTACAACTGGGTCAGTCTGACTTACAACAAGAATGGTTAGATTTATACGGGGGAAAATCCTTAATTACGGCTCGACAAACGGTTGCATCTGCCTATAGCCAAGCTCAAAGCTGTGGAAAAATCTTAGAAAATCGGCGTCAATTTGAACAACAACGGTTACAACGCCTCGATTTATTAACCTATCAAATTAAAGAATTGGATGCCGCAAATTTAACTACAGCCAATGAATTAGAACAACTGCAAGCGGAACATCAAAGACTCAATCATATTGTCGAATTACAACAACAAAGTTATCAAATTTATCAAGCGTTATATCAAAGTGAAAATGGGTTAGCAGCCGCCGATTTATTAAGCCAAGCCGAAGCCAGTTTAAATCATTTAGTTGAATATGATCAACAACTGCAACCGATTTTAGAAATCGTGAGTGAAGCCGTTGCCCAAATTACAGAAGCCGGACGTCAAATTGGCAGCTATGGCGAACAATTAGAAGCCGATCCACAACGGTTAGAAGAAGTGGAAGATCGGATTAGAGACTTAAAACAAATTTGTCGTAAATATGGGCAAACTTTAGCAGAAGTGATTGAATATTATGAAAAAATTCAAGCGGAATTACAAGAAATCGAAGACACAGAACAGTCCCTAGAATCCCTGGAACAAACCTATAAAAAAGCGTTAGCTGAACTTCAAGAAGCCTGTGAACATCTCACCCAACGTCGCCAAAAAGCTGCCCGTGAATTAGAAACAATTTTAATTAAAGAACTGAAACCGTTAGCAATGGATAATGTGAAATTCACAGTGGAAATTAACCCGATTTCTCCGACAGCAATGGGAGCCGATCAGATTCAATTTTGTTTTAGTCCCAACCCAGGGGAACCGTTACAACCATTAGGCGCGATCGCATCCGGGGGAGAAATGAGTCGGTTTCTTCTCGCCTTAAAAGCTTGTTTTTCTCAAATAGCCGGGTCAGGAACCTTAGTGTTTGATGAAATTGATGTGGGGGTATCAGGACGAGTCGCCACCGCTATTGCTCAAAAATTGCATCAACTCAGTCAACGTCATCAAGTTCTCTGTGTCACCCACCAACCCTTAGTTGCGGCAATGGCGGATCATCATTTTCGGGTGAGCAAAGAAGTGATTAAAACCCAGTCAGACCCTGAAAATAATTCCCACCCCAACGAACCTCGCACCGTTGTTCGTGTGGCTCAACTCACCCCCCAAGAACGCCGCGAGGAACTCGCTCAACTCGCCAGTGGGGAATTTGCCCAAGAAGCGATCGCTTTCGCCGAGTCCCTCCTCACCCAAGCCGCATCGGCAAGAATTAAGAATTGAAGGCAGAAGGCAGGAGGCAGGAGGCAGGAGGAAGAGGAGAGAGTGAGGAGGGACAAGGAGGGACTAAGAGACTATTTTTCCTTCTTCCTTCTTCCTTCTTCCTTCTTCCTTCTTTCTTATGCCTCCTGCCTCCTGCCTCCTGCCTCCTGCCTTCTAAAAATTGGTAGAAACAAACACAGACAGGAATCTATACTAATGCAACAATACTTTAAAAAACCCGAGTAAAGACTAATGATCAGTGATTGCAGATTTAAGTTAAAGATTCCGTTTAACCTGTTACCTGTTAGCAAAGAGCGAATGCAATTTTGCAAATTAGTTAAAATTGAGCCATTCTGCTTCCTACACCGTAAACTGGTAGATAGTAATTCTCTATGTATTATTCAGTGCTGAGAGTACACCCTTAGAAAAATTCTTAATTGCTCTTGCGATATTGCTTTTGTCCAAGCGTATATCATAACTAACTATGAAATCTGCATCTCCTACTAATTCAAACCCAAGAGAATCAACCGTTACGGCTCAAGATCAAATCATTGATGTGACAGTTGAAACTTCCACTGTGAATGGGAATGGAAATTCAACGGTTTCGGTCAATCCCATAGGGGGTCAAACCCCTCATCCTAGTCAACCTTCCCCTTCCAATGGTGCAATTGTTCATCAAGGTCAAGCAGGTGGTAATTTTTCCTCTTTTCTTGCCCCATTAACGAAGGATACCTTCATTGATGTTGTCAAAGATGTTGAGGATAAACTCAGAACCGTCAATCAAACCTTATCAATGTTAAACAATGTCCTTGATGCCCAGGGCTTCGAGGATATTCTTAACGAAATGTTACGTTCAATTACCCTCAAAATAGGGGAACTTTTGAACGCAGATCGCACCACAATTTGGCTATTAGATGACGAGCGCCATGAACTGTGGTCAATTGTTGCCAGAGGAGATGACGGCACCCCTTTAGAATTAAGAATTCCGATGAGTGCAGGCATTGCTGGAGAAGTCGCCACCTTCAAAAAAGTTGTTAATATCCCTTACGATTTTTATAACGATCCCCGTTCCGAAGCCGCTAAACAATTAGATAAGAAAAACGGATATCGTACCTATACTATGTTAGTCATGCCCCTCCTCAATGAAAATGAGGATTTAGTGGCAGTGGTACAATTACTTAATAAACTAAAATTAGGAGTCGAGCCGGAAGAAACTCTGGATGAAAAAATTGATTTAGAAGGGTTTACAGGAGAAGATGAAAATATTTTTAATGAATTTGCCCCCTCAATTCGCTTAATCTTAGAATCCTCCCGCGCCTTCTATTCAGCAACAGTTCGACAACGGGCAGCATCGGCTTTAATGAATGCGGTTAATGCCTTAAGTAAGAGCAGTTTAGACTTAGAAGAAACCTTAAAAAATGTGATGGATCAGGCGAAAGAACTAATGAACGCTGATCGCAGTACCCTCTGGTTATTAGATGAAGAAAAAGGGGAACTGTGGACGAAAATTCCCATCAATGGAAAAATCACAGAAATTCGGATTCCTCGCCATGCTGGGTTTGCTGGCAATGTAGCTGAAAGTGGAGAACCCTTATTAATTCCCTTTGATCTTTATAGTGATCCGCGTTCAGAAACATCTCAGAAAACCGATCAAAAAACCCATTATCGCACGTGCAGTATGTTATGTATGCCTGTGTTTAATGCGGATCGTCAATTAATCGGTGTCACTCAATTAATTAATAAGAAAAAACCGGGAGAACATCCTCCCTATGATCCCTCAACTTGGCCAGAACCACCGGAACAATGGAAAGCCAGTTTTAATCGGAATGATTTAGAGTTTATGGAGGCATTTAATATTCAAGCAGGTGTTGCCCTCCAAAATGCGAAATTATTCCAAAAAGTTAAAGAACAAGAACAACGACAAAAAGATATTTTGCGTTCTCTGACCAACGGGGTGATCTCTACGGATAAAGAAGGCAAAATGATCGCCACCAATGAATGTGCAATGGAATTACTCGGACTCACCGCAGAAGACGTTGTGCAAGGTCGTTTAATTCGAGATTTAATTAAAGTTAAAGAAGGAGATTTTGCGAAATGGTTTGATGTCGCCTTGCAGCCAAAAGATCCCAAAGATCGGCAGCAATATTATCCTGATCAAACTTTGTTATCCGGTGCCTCTGAACAACCCCGTAGTATTAACTTATCCATTAATTCCATGTCAGATATTAGCGACTCACAAAAAGTCAGTGGCGCTTTAGTGGTGATGGAAGATATTAGTGGGGAGAAAGAAGTCAAGAATTTAATGTATCGCTACATGACCCCAGAAGTGGCTGAACAATTATTAGCCAGTGGCGATACAGGGTTAGGTGGAAAACGCAAGCACGTTACCGTTCTATTTAGCGATATTCGCAGCTACACCAGCTTAACAGAAAAACTGCAAGCCGAAGAAGTTGTCACCATGCTCAACGAATATTTTGAAGAGATGGTAGACACAGTTTTGAGTTATAAAGGAACCCTCGATAAATATATTGGGGATGCGTTAATGGCGGTGTTTGGTTCCCCAGCACCGTTAGAAGAGCATCCTTGGATGGCGATGCAAGCGGCGGTGGAAATGCGTTATCGGTTAGCAGAATTTAATGAAGGTCGCATTGCTAAAGGATTAATGCCAATTAGTATTGGGATGGGTCTTCATTCCGATGAAGTGGTTTCTGGAAATATTGGGTCAAGTAAACGGATGGAATTAACCTCAATTGGGGATGGGGTTAACCTCGCGTCTCGCTTAGAGGGAACCAGTAAACAATACGGTACTGATATTGTGATTAGCGAAAATACTTATCTGCTTTATGCCGATAGAGTTATTGTCCGAGAATTAGATTTTATCACGGTTAAAGGCAAGAAAAAACCTGTCAGAATTTATGAATTAGTGGGAATTAAAGTGGGAAATTTAGCTCGTCCCGTTTCCGAAAAACAACAGCAAATTATTGACCATTACCACCAAGGGCGAGATTATTATCTCAAAGCTGCTACCGAAAAATTAACATCAGAAGATCTGATTCCTTTATTAGAAGAATTGGAGGAAATGAACGAAGCCCAACTGAAAAAATTGTCCTATGATGAAAAAGATATTTTAGGACAAATGTTGTTAAAAGTATCCCTTGAAAAATTGGGAGAAATCTTAGACGAAAATACCATTCAACGGTTAGAGTTGGCGAAATTTAAAGACAGTTCGGCGGAAGAACAGCAGGAGCTTTTATCGGAAAAACTTAAAGGATTAACTCCCCGTGAAACCAAAAAACTGTTAACCGCCAAGCTCAAACAATTTACTGTTGATGCGGCTACTCAAAAAATGTTAGAAAATGAAGCCACTGAAATGTCAGTCGGTAAACTCCGAAAAATGATTGATTTAGCTAAACGTAAATTTGCGGCTAAAGCTAAAGAATGGTTGAGACTTGCGAAACGGGAATTTCTCACCGTTTTGGAAGTTGATCCCAAAAATAAAGCCGCCAAATTACACGTTGATCGTTGTATTCTTTATGAAACAACCCAACCTCCCGATGAAACCTGGGACGGCGTTTGGAATCTAACCGAAAAATAAGAATTAAGAATTAAGAATTAAGAACTAGGGGTGGGGGGAATAGGGAATAATAAATTTCTTCCCCTGGGCGCCCAGATCCCCTGGGTATCCAGATCCCCTGCTCAAAAACACTCCTTGTCCCCGTGTAAAGTTAAGATTTTTAAATTTTCTGGAAGTGAGTGGAGTTGAAAGACATAAACTGACTTTTAGATGAATCGTTAAGGAGTAAAGCAATTTTTTGATCTAAGCTGGAAAGGATTAGGTTCTATGAATCCTTTATTGCCATCAGGATTTTTTCCTTCCCTGCTACAACCTTTCTCTGTCTGTTCAACTAATATCAACTTTATTTTTAGGACAGTTTGTGGCATGGTAACTAAAGCTTAATTAACGCAACTCAAGTGAGTAAAATATGAATCGAGTCGCTTCTCAACTATCTGATCTTCAATGGATTAAACAAGTTCATGACTTATTAATTGATGTCGCACGGGCTTCATTAGCTGATATTCCTAAACTGCCCGATACCGTCTCAACTCAAGCACTCCCCTTAGCTCAAAAAGCCCAAAGTATTCAGCAAAAAGCATCGGAAACATCCGGGGATTCTCCCCGTTGGCAATCTCAACAAAGCCAATGGATTGAACAGGTTCGTCAACTCTTGTTAGAATTGTCTCGAATTGCTTTAGCTGAACGACCGAAACTTCCCGAAAATATCGCCCAAAGAGCTTTAACTTTAGCAGAAACCGCCCAAGATATTCAGGAAGCGTTAGAAGACGAATCCCCAGAGGAATTTGACGTTAATGATCGGGCAGATTCAGATCATCAAAATAGCGAAATGGCTTTATCGGTGGATGGATTGTTAAATGTGTTAAAGGAACGTTTAACGGGGGAATGTAACGCCAGTAAAAACCCAAATGATCCTCAATGGCAACAGTTATTTACTTTAGTGGATATGATCGAACAAACTTATAAGAGAATCCAACAATCTTAAATTTTATTTAAGGTTTAGGAACCAGAGAGGGCAAGACGTTGAGCAACTGAAAAATTTCTCAACATCCCTCGTGAGAAGAAAATATTTTGCTGAAATTTGTGGTATAGTAATATTACATAGCAATTTAACAAAACACTCAGGATTAGCCTTTATCCGTTTATATGGAATCAGATAGTCAACCTGCCAGGTACCCGCAAAAGTCAACTGATAGACTTGCAGATCTGCTTGGCACTTTTATTGCCTTACTAACCCTTACCTTACCGTTGCTGGCAATTGCTCGTTATTCACCCAGCCAAGCCACCCCCTGGACACCGCCTCCTGTCTACACGCTACCGGATACGAGATAGGGGACAAGCAGACAAGGAGACAAGGAGACAAGGGGACAAGGGGACAAGGGGACAAGGGGACAAGGAGACAGGGGAACAACTCTTTTCTTCTTCTGTCCTACCACTGATCTTTCATATTAGAAATTCTTCCCCCCTCTCCTTGTAGGAGAGGGGGTTAGGGGGAGAGGTCAAACAAACTTACGGGGAAAATGAAACAGCCCTGGGGGGGGACTGAGGGACGGGCGGGGACCGGGGGACGGGCGGGGGAACCCCGCCCCTACTGACTGGTGTAGGAGTGACTGTTTAAAAGATAACTTGGAGGAATTCCCAATCGCCTTTAAAATGCTATGTGGGGGTTTATGTGTCCCCCCAAATAGACATTGCAACAGCTTGGAGAACGATTTGTGGATCTAACAAAAATTCCGCCCCAACCGAAACCGGGTTTGATTAACGTTTTAGTGGAAATTCCCGCCGGAAGCAAAAACAAATATGAATATGACAAAGATTTACAGGCGTTTGCCTTAGATCGGGTGTTATATGCTTCAGTTCAGTATCCCTTTGATTATGGGTTTGTTCCCAATACCTTAGCGGATGATGGCGACCCCTTAGATGGGTTAGTCATGATGGATCAACCGACGTTTCCAGGGTGTGTGATTGCGGCTCGACCGATTGGAATGTTAGAAATGGTGGATGGGGGCGATCGCGATGAAAAAATTCTCTGTGTTCCCGCCAACGATCCCCGATATGCCGAAGTCAAATCTTTGAAAGATGTGGCACCCCATCGTTTAGAAGAAGTTGCAGAATTTTTCAGAACTTATAAAAACCTAGAAAAAAAAGTTACAGAAATTCTAGGTTGGCAGGATGTTGATCAAGTCGCTCCCCTGGTTGAAAAGTGCATTAAAGCAGGTCAGGCAAAAGGCTAATCCGTCCTGAAACATTGGTCAAACTATGATGACATCGGAGAATTAACAACGTTTCTAATGCACCGAACTTTATTGTTGGCTAAAATTCATAACTGTACACTCACTGGGGCAAATGTTAACTATGTGGGTAGTATTACTGTTGATCAATCCCTGCTGGATGTAGCCGGGATCTTTGTTCATGAGCAAGTTCAAGTGGTGAATGTCAACAATGGAGAACGGTTTATCACCTATGTCATTCCGGGGGCGGCGAATTCCGGCGTTATTGAACTCAATGGCGCCGCCGCCCGTTTGGGGGTGGTGGGCGATCGCCTCATTATCATGTCCTATGGACAATTAACTCCCGAAGAAGCCAAGGTTCATCAACCTACTGTGGTTTTCGTCGATCAGAATAACCGAATTGTGGAAATTCGAGGCTAAAATAATCTTAAGTTGAAAGCTGTATTGGCTTTCCCTAATCTGGAAACAGCGGTGCAACCCTGGAGTATAAGCCATTATGAGATTGAGATGAATCATCTCGGTCTTCTAATATTCAGTTTAACGTTCTACCCGCCAAGCCAAAACGAACGATGCCAGTCTCAGATCCGTCAGCCCAGAACCTAAAGTCCTCTGATCAAACAACCCCCATGACTAATAACTCTCCGACGGATTTTTATGTGCGATTTTGGGGAGTAAGAGGCAGTATACCCACTCCCGGCGCTCACACCGTTCGCTATGGGGGCAATACTTCCTGTGTGGAAATGTGTCTGGGTGAAAAACGATTAATCTTTGATGCAGGAACAGGGGTAAGGGTTCTTGGTCAGGATCTACTGAAGAAAATGCCAGTGGAAGCCTATATGCTCTTCTCCCATACCCATTGGGATCATATTCAAGGATTTCCGTTTTTCGTTCCTGCCTTTATTCCGATTAATAAGTTTCATATTTACGGGGCGATCGCACCGGATGGAACAACCATTAAAGAACGATTATCCGATCAAATGGTTCACCCCAATTTCCCTGTCCCCCTCCATGTGATGCAGTCAGACATGAAGTTCTATGATGTATCACCGGGGGATATTTTCACGTTGGATGATATTAAAATTGAAACGGCACCTTTGAATCATCCCAATGTTGCCATTGGCTATCGGGTCACTTGGCAAGGACGAACGGCCGTTTACTGCTCCGATACGGAACATTTTAGCGATCGCTTTGATGAAAATGTTCTTCATCTCGCCAGGGAAGCGGATTTATTAATTTATGATGCCACCTATACGAATGAAGAATATTATGATCAAGAATTCCCGAAAATCGGCTGGGGACATTCAACTTGGGAAATGGGGGTTGAGGTGGCAAAAAAAGCCAGAGTCAAGCAAATTGCTATGTACCAACATGACCCGTCCCACAGTGATGACTTTTTAGATGAAGTTGATGCCAAAGTCAAACAAGAATTTCCGACGGGAGTGGTCGCCCGTGAAGGGATGACGATAAATCTCAATGAAATTGATTAAAAGCTTGTTTGTTATGGGGTTTCCAAATCATCCAACCAACCGGAGGAAAAATAAACAGAATTCTTCCTTGATTTTCACAGTGATTTTAGGCTTTTGGACGATTGGTCTGGCATTGGGAATAACCCAACTGTTGAATGCAGCCCCTGCACCTCAACAAATGGCTCAAAATTCTGCTAATTTGAATACCTTAGAATCGGTTGATTGGGTTGAACCGGAATATCAACTAGGACATGAGTTGTATATTGAAAATTGTTCAAGTTGTCATATTCCCATTCCCCCGCAGTTATTTCCGTCCCAAACGTGGCAACAAATTCTCCAAGATGATCAACATTATGGGGCAACCATTGAGCCTTTTAGTGGCCCAGAATTGTTATTAGTTTGGAATTATATGCGAACTTATTCTCGTTCGCTTGCCAATAAGGAAGATGTGATTCCCTATCGGTTTAATCGTTCTGCTTATTTTAAAGCACTTCATCCCCGTGTGGAATTTCCTCAACCTGTGACAGTCAGCAGTTGTGTGAGTTGCCATCCGGGTGCATCTCAATATAATTATCGAAGTTTAACCCCAGAGTGGCAAAATTCGCCTTAACTTCGTTCAATTTTAAAGTCTTCAAAGGTGGTTAAAAATCCCTCTCCTTGGGGAGACGCACACATCAACCCGACTTGGAGGGTGGGTTGTTCAGATAGATAAGCTAATCGCAACATTTGATAATTTTGACCTTCTAAAGCATATTCGACTTCTACGGTTTCCTTTCTGCGTTTTACTTTTAATCCCAATGTAACCGGAGGAGACACTAAGGGAACGACTGACCAGTCTGAAAAATTTCGGGTGACAACGGCACTAATATTCTGTACTTCTTCCACATATTCAATCCCACATTTTAACCAAACTGTTTCGCTTTCTCGCACCATTAATCCGGCTTGGTCATACAGGGTTTGATATTGTCCGGTAATTTTAACTTCAATGGTAAAATCTCCCGTCACTTCTTGATAATAAAAATGCCCATTATCCCGAATAAAATCATAATGGGTAATTCGCCAAAAGTCGGTTTTTGCTCCTGATTTAATGATGAATTTCCCCCCTTCTTCATTCCATTGGGGCGGTTCATTATACCAATCTAGGTCAAATAAGGATTTCGCAGGCATCATTTCTTTGTAATTTATAACTAATAATATTATTAAAATTATAATCTATAAACGTGAGTTCGAGGGGGGGCGATCGCAACAAAATAAGGAAGTTAAGACGAAAAGGCACAAGCGTGGTATTGGAATAGTTCGAGGGGCTGCGATGGCGTAGTCGCCTGCGCCTTGGCATCGCACCTGAGCACAAGAACATAAAGGGAGCGCATAGCAACGGCTTGGGAAGGAATCGCACATCAACAGGAGAAAGAGGGAGCGATACTAGAATCTAAAAATTCAGTAAAATCAAGACAAAGAACAAAGACTTGAACCCAAAGAAATAAAAGTGAACAGAGGTGTGTATGGAATATAGAACATCCCACTTAGACATTACAGAAATTTTTTGTGATGTAGATGACTTTTGCCAAGTATTTGAACCG
>JBMDYE010000042.1:0-1827 GCA_048595135.1 Planktothrix sp.
AAGTAAATGCAGCTTCCCAATGGTAGCGGATATCAGCTTGATTTAAACTATCCAGTAAATAGCCTTCTACCCAAGCTTCATCGGCTTCTGCATAAGAAATGAACAAATCGTATTTTGCTCTGTGTGTCATAAATGGGAAGCTTGGCTTTTACTAATAGTATAAAATATCATTTTTTATCATCTTCTTTAGTTTTATTATCACCTTGAGTTTCACTACTTTTTTCAGGCTTTAGTTCTTCTGGATTCTGATCATCAGGAACAGGAGTTTGATCTCCCCTTTGATTTGAAGTAATACTATAGTCTCCATCATTTTTTTTTGCTCTAGCTAAAGTTTCGGTTGTTTGAGTGTCTAAAGTCCCGTTAACCTCTAAATTGTTCTGTTCTTGAAATTGTTTAACCTCTTTCTCGGATTCTGAACCGACATAAAATTTTTCGTATTATTCATTTCCCTTAAGTTTTAAAAGCTTTAAATCCTCAAGAGCTTCTTGCAAAACTTTTACCTCATGTCCTTGACTACCTAACTTTAAGATTTCAGTCTGAGACGTTTTATCGTTATCCAGGCTTGTGTTAGACATAGATGTAGATCTCAAATTTAATGATACTAAAATTTTTTATGAGTCAATTTAATGCTGAATTAATGGAGCTTTTAAAACCTCTACTAACCGCTTAAACTGCCGTTCAGCGCGGCTAGGATGGGCTAGGTTGATTCTAGTCAACATACTCAATCGCATCGGTATGCTATTGTCTTCTATGGGTAAGTTTTTAACCAGTACCAAACGATTACTACGTTCTTGAACGCTCATGCTTTGCACTAAAACATTCTCAAATTCTGCCATATTATCGGCTATATAAGTGTCTGATAATACAATGATTGTTCGTCTGGACTGAGTAATCCCCTGCTCAATATTAATTAAGCGGGCGATACCGGGTATTTCTACATCGCCGGAAACGGCTATTTTAAAATTAAATTCCTCCAATTGGGGTAGTAACGTATCCCATACAAAAGTTGCATCGGGTTCTTGGTCTACATAACTGATATAGACATCATAGTTAAAGTTATCTTCTATCCGGTTGAGATAACTTTCGGAGACAGGAACGGAACTGTTGGCTTGCTTTTTTTCGGGGACTAATCCGGGTCTTGTTTTTAAGACGGGAGTTTGGTCTTCTTTTAAACCAATCAGTTGAGAACAGCCGAGTTTAAAGGCGGATTCTACATCTTTTCCGGCGGCAAGAGTATCATAAAAAGCCACTGTAAAATTAATGGCGGCTCTATCTCCAATCGCTCGATTCATACCAATCACATAATCAATATGTTGTCTAATACTGTTTGCTTGTACCTCTGAATAACAGGCATTTAAAACCACACATTCTAAACCGTTTTCAGCAAAGACCTCAAACATGGCAGAAAGGCTCTCTGTTGGTACAAGCATTGAATGACCTTTTTCATCTTCCAGAACAATGCCATCTTCTCCTGTACCATGTCCACAAAAATGAACGATTTGGGGTTGAAAATCAAGTCTTGCTCGGTAAAAGTCACGGGAACGGACTGCCCATTTTTGCTCTAGTTTGAACTGTTGGCGTTTATTGGCTCTGCGTAATCCTTCGTCGATTTCTCGTATTTCTTCATCCAGCCGCAACCGAGAGGTATTTGTGGGGTTGGCGGCTAGAATTAGAATGGTTTTTAGACTTGTGTGATTCATTATAAGTTAGGTTTAAGTTGGGATAACGCTTCATGGAATTATGATTAATATTGGGAATACATCCCTTGAGGTTAAGGTAGGAACTGTCATTGGGTAAAAGGTGGGGTTGATAGTAATCGATGCCAAT
>JBMDYE010000043.1:0-19568 GCA_048595135.1 Planktothrix sp.
AAGGGAATATCTAAGCGATAACATTTAAACCGAGACGGTTCCTGAGAACTCCACTTAGAAAATACTTTAAATGTATCATCCTGAACACTGCCATTATCAATGACAATTACTTCATAATTAGGATAGGTTGTTAGCGTAAAAACAGACTCCAAACAACGGTCTAAAACCTCTCCTAAATCTCGCGTCGGAATAATGATGCTAACCTTCTTATAATCCGTAATTTCATAACGAACTAAATGATGTCCTAAGAACCCAGGAACCCCTGATACTGTGCCACGTTCTCCCCGTCTATCTAAGGCATCTTGAATCGCTTTTTTAGACGCTTCATAAGCATAAGGTTTTGCTTCACTTCCGCCTGCGGTTGAACCGGAGTGCATTCGCCAGTGATATAACACTTTAGGAATGTGAGCAATTTTTTGAGTTTTTTCGGTAAATCTTAAGACTAAATCATAATCCTGCGCGCCTTCATATCCAATTCTAAATCTGCCAATTTCTTCAATAATCGACCGTCGATAGGTTCCTAAATGGCAGGTATACATCCGCGACAAAAAGGATTCTGGACACCATTCCGGTTTGAAGTAAGGATTAATTAAATTCCCATTGGGACTAATTTTATCTTCATCGGAATAAATCATGTCTAAATCAGGATTCCGATTTAATAATAAAGCCACCTCATACAAGCCATCAGGAGTAATGAGATCATCATGATCCAGTAGAGTAATGAATTCTCCCGTTGCTAATTCTATAGCGGAGTTAGATGTTGCTGAAATATGACCATTTTCAGTTCGATAACTCACTTTAATTCGGGAATCTTTCGCTTGATATTCTTCTAAAACTTTCTTAATATGAGGGGAGGGAGACGCATCATCTGCAATACAAAATTCCCAGTAAGGATAGATTTGATTGATCACAGATTCAATGGCTTCTCGAAGGAATTGTTCTGGAGTATTATAAACAGGCATAATTACGCTGAATACGGGTTTATAGCGAAATAATTCAATCGTTTCTGCCATTTTTCTTAAATCAGCTTCTCTGGGAAAATTCTTTTCTCGCCAGAGTTTATACATATAATCTTCAACTAAAATTCGGTCTAAAAGTGCATCTTTTAACCCATTCAAATCAATGCCTAATGCAGGATCAAGTTCAGCCGCACGGCGATAATGATGGAGAGCATCTTCTATTTTCCCTTGTTTAGCAAGTGCTCTGGCTAAGTTACAATGTGACCAACCAAAATTAGGACTAATTTCTAAGCATTTTCGGTAAGTTGCGATCGCTTCTTCTAAGTTCCCTTGTTTGTCTAAAGTATCTGCTAAATTATGATAAGTCCAATGGAAATTAGGATTTAATTCAATAGCTTTGTGATAAGCTGAAATGGCTTGATCAAATTCCTTTTGACGTTGTAAAATATCCCCTAAATTGTGATATGAACCAAAAAAATTAGGGTTTAATTCAATCGCTTTTTGATAGGTTTTGATAGCTTCTTTTAGTTGACCTTTTTTTTCTAACGGTTCTCCTAAACGATGGTAAACATCAGAGGAATTCGGATTAATTTCTAACGCTTTTTGGTAAATTGCGATCGCCTCATCAAACTCACTAATTCTGACAAACGCTTCCCCTAATTTTACCAACATTTCAAAATCTTGGGGTTGAAAGTTTTTGATTTTTTGATAATAAATTAGTGCTTGTTCACGCTGATTTTTACTTTTTAATAAATTGGCATATTTCCAACATAACTCTAAATTATCAGGCTGAGATTCTAACAAGGTTTTATACGCGTCCAGATCATCGTCATTAAATTCAATAGATTTTTGATAATATTGACTTGCTTTTTCTAAATCTGCGGAAGTTCCTCGCTGTTTTAACGCTTTTGCTAAACGAGGGTAGATATGAGTTAAATCAGGATTTAATTCTAAAGCTTTGGAATAGGAAGAAATTGCCGCATCCCATCGCTCTAATTTCACGAGAACTTCAGCAAAACTTTGATGACAATCGGCTGATTCAGGATTAAGTGCAATGGCTTGAGAATAAGCAGCGATCGCATCGTCCCATCGGTTGAGTTTAGCGTAGATATTGGCTAAATTATGATGAAAGATAGCTGCATTTGGTTTAAGTTGAATTGCTTGGGAATAATAGTCAATCGCTTTATGCCATTGTTGGAAATGAACGGATACATCCCCTAAAGCATGATAAATTTCGGGCGACTTGGAATTAAAGTCTAGTGCTTCTAATAAGTTGTTTAATGCTTCTTCAAATAACCCTTTTTTGACTAAGGCTTTTCCTAATGTTTGATAAACATCTCCTAAATTAGGATTGATATCAATGGCTTTTTTACAGGAAGCGATCGCTTCATCCAGTTCACACTGTTGAGCGAATGCTTCCCCTAAATATTGATAAGCGATCGCATTTTCTGAGTCTATTTCAATCGCTTTTTGATAGTTACTAATCGCCTGTTCTATTGCACCTTGTTTAAATAGCGCATTCCCTAAACTATTATAAAATTCTGGATAATTTGGGTTAATGGCGATCGCTTGTGTTAACCTTTCTATTGCATCGGGTAAATTTCCTAATTTTAAGAAAACTTCTGCTAACTGATATTGTGACCAAGCAGAATCAGGATTTAATTTAACAGCCTGCTGAAACGCTTGCATTGCTTCTAATAATTGACCATTTTCTGCTAACGCCTCCCCTAAGTTATGATAAATCCAAGGAAAATTCGGGTTTAATTTTGCAGCACGACGATAGGAAATAATTGCTTCTGAAAGTTGACCGGATTGTTTGAGTTGATTGGCTTCTTCAAATAAATTTGTGGCGGTTTGGAGGTTTGTGGATTTAGATAGCATTGTTGATAATTTTAGGAATGGGTTTCAATTGATTTGGATGGGCGAATAGGACACCCTTTAGATTAAAGATTAATTTTGAGTTGAACTGTTCCAAATTTAGCATAAGTTCCCTGTTGTAGAACAGCTTGAAATAACAATTCCGTCTGGTTGGACAAGTTGGTGAGTTCAAGACTTTCGCAAAAACCACAAAACTCTGAATAGGGGTTTTCAGGATGCAGGATAGCAACGTCAGGACGGGAGAAATTAGCCGGAATTTCCTTAATCACATGACCGTGATTTCCAATAATTTGAACAGCCGTTACTTTCTCCTGTTGTCCAAGTACCCATCCTTTAAACCGAATTTGGCTGATTCCTGTATAAGTTTGAATTTCCGGTTCATCGATTGAACAGTTTTCTAATAATTGATTATCAAATTTTCGGGACACATCGCTAATTTCCACCTCTGCAAATTGCCTTAACCCATAATCAGAACTCGATAATGTTAAATTCGGATTATAGCAGGGATCATGATCAACATAATGTTGCCATCTTTGTCGCGTTATAGTAACTTCCTGCATAAATCGTTGCAATTTATCTGGTGTTGTATCATAACCTCGACTTTTTGATTCATAATGATATAAAACCACGTGAGGTAAATAAATATTCCGATACCCTTGTTCAACCATTTTTAAGCAAAAGTCTACATCATTATAAGCAACCGCTAACTGTTCATCAAAGCCTCCCACTTGTTCAAAAACTTCTCGCCGACACATCAAACAAGCCGCCGTTACCGCCGAATAATTACTAATAGAAATAATTTGACCATAATAACCGGGGTCAGTTTCCGCCGCCATTCGGTGACTATGTGCCGCAAAATGACCGATTCCGATTACAACACCAGCGTGTTGAACCATTTGATCAGGATAACGCAACAACGCACCAACCGCACCAATTGAAGGACGTTGTGCTTGTTCAACCATCCCATCTATCCAATCAGGATGAATCACTTCGGTATCATTATTTAAGAACAGTAAATAATCTCCCGTTGCTTGACGCACCGCGTCGTTATTAATTTGAGAGAAATTAAAGGGAATATCTAACCGATAAAATTTAAACCGATTTGGTTCTTTTTGCTGCCATTTTTCTAAAATTTCCTGAGTTTCTGGTTCTGTACTCCCATTATCAATGACAATCACTTCATAGTCAGGATAAATGCTCAAAGTAAAGATAGATTCTAAACAACGATTTAAGATTTCTGCTAAATCTCTCGTCGGAATAATAATACTCACTCGCTTATACTCTAAAATTTTGTAGCGGATGAGATAATGTCCTAAATACATTGGAACATCTTTAACAATTCCAGGTTCCCCTCGACGGTCTAACGCATCTTGTAACGCTTTTTTTGCTGCTTCATAAGCATAAGGTTTCGCTTCTGTCCCCCCAGCAGCAGAACTGCTATGAATGCGCCAATGATAAAGGATTTTAGGAATATGAAAAATCTGATTCGTTTTTTCAGTAAATCTTAAGACTAAATCGTAATCTTGGCTACCTTCATATCCGGTTCTAAAGCCATTAATTTGATTAATAATATCCCGACGATAAACACCAAAATGACAGGTATACATCCGAGACAAAAAGGAATCAGGACACCAATCGGGTTTAAAGAAATGTCCGGTTAATTCCCCTTTTTCATTCAGTTTATCCTCGTCGGAATAAATCATATCCGCTTCTGGATTCTGATTTAATAAACTCACCACTTCATACAACGCATCAGGTGTTAACACATCATCATGATCTAATAACCCGATAAATTCTCCCGTTGCTAACTCTAAAGCTGAATTAGATGTTGCTGAAATATGACCATTTTGAATTCTAAAAACGACTTTAATTCGGCTATCTTGTTGTTGATATTCTTCTAAGATTTGTTTAACATGAGGAGAGGGAGACGCATCATCCGCAATACACAATTCCCAATAAGGATAGCTTTGATTGATAACGGATTCAATGGCTTCTCGCAGAAAACTTTCAGGGGTATTAAAAACAGGCATAATAATGCTAATCAGGGGTTGATACCCGAAAGTTTTAGCAGTCTCAGCCTGTTTTTTAAGTATTTCAGGCGTAGGAGTATTGTATTTTAACCACGCCTGATAAAGGGATTGATATTCCGGTTCAGAAGCTCCAAAAATCGGGTTTAACCTAGTGTTTTTTTTTCCACAATCGCTTCTAGCTTTTTAGGAACTTCTAGCAAATCGGGATCGAGTTGCAATGCCATTTGATAGAATACAATCGCCCCATCTAAATGATCATGATTGGCTAAGGTATTCGCTAATTGAATATACAATTGCGGATCATCGGGTTTAATTTCAATGGCTTTATGATAAACCGCAACGTGTTCGGGTTCCTGTTCAATAACGGTGCGATAATGTCCCAAGGCTTCTTCTAAATCTAATTTAGCTCGATTTCGCAAGACATCCGCGAGTTTTTCTTGAATATTGGGTAAATCAGACTGAACTTTAATCGCACCTCGGTAAGCGACAACTGCTTCTTCCCAGTTTTCTAATTTCGTTAGAACTTCTCCTAAATTATAGTAAGACCAAGGAAACTGAGGATTCAATTTAGCCGCGCTTTGATACGCCGGAATAGCTTCTTCCCAACGTTCTAACTGCACTAAAGCATCAGCTAAACTATTGAATGACCAAGAATAGGTCGAATCTAATTTGATGGCGTTTTGGTACGCATTCACCGCTTCTTCCCAACGTTGCTGTTTGAAGAAAATATCGGCTAAATTATTATGTGTCCAAAACACATCAGGATTCAGTTCAATTGAACGATGATAAGCGGCAATTGCTTCTTCAAATTGTTCTTGATCTCGTAATAAATCCCCTAATTTCTGATAGGTTTCAGCGTTATTATTATCTAATTCGGTTGATTTTTGATACGCTTGAATTGCCGCTTCAATTTCCCCAACTTTACCGAGTGCATCCCCTAATCCTTTATAGGCTTCTGCATCGCCTTTCGGGTTCATTTGCACAGCTTGACGCAATACTTTTGCGGCATCTTGCCAGTTTTCCTGCTTAACTAAAACTTTCCCTAATCCATAATAAGCGGAAACTAATTTTGGATTAATAGCAATGGCTTTTTGGTAAACATTCAGTGCTTCATCTAAACGCCATTGACGATTAAAAATTTCCCCAACTTTGTAATAAGCAACCGCTTGATGTTTGTCTAATTCTAGAATTTTGTTGTAAACGGCGATCGCTTCTTCCAAGCGTTCTTGGTGAGTCAAACAATCGGCTAAACTATAATAAAACTCTAACCGTTGTGGGTCTAATTCTAACGCTTTCCGATAGCCATTAATGGCGTTTTCACTGTCTCCTTTCCCTTGATAAGCTTGTGCTAAATTATGATAAACAACCGCTAAACTCGGATTCAGTTGTAAAGCCCGCTGATAAGCAGCAATAGCTTCATCAAATCGACCTTGTTGAAGTTTACTATTTCCTAAATTCAGATGTTCTTCGGCGGTAGCTTTTTCTGGTTCTAAAGAATAAGCTTTATCTAAACATTGTGCCGCTTGTTCAGCATTGCCAATTTGAGTTAGAATTTTGGCTAAATTGCGATAAGCTCCCGCAAAATCCGGTTTTTGACTAACGGCTTTTTGATAATAGGAAATCGCTTTTTCTAACCGTTCTTGTTGGGCGTATAAACTACCCAAATTCGCGTATACTTCAGGATATTGGGGCTGAATTTCAACGGCTTTGCTGTAAGCACGAACCGCCGCTTCGATTTCCCCTAACATTTGTAAGGCGTTGCCTTGAATCTTATAAGCTTCGGCTAAATTCGGATAAAATTTAACGGCTTTTTGGCAAGTGCTGATGGCTTGTTCCCACTGTTTTAACGCACAATAAGCCTGAGCTTGCTTAATATAAAATTGCGGATCATTAGGACTATTAACCGCAGGACTTGTCCTATCAGAAGTAGGAGGTTGTTGAGTTGCACCCGCCAGGGTATCTTGAGGAGAAAGGGTTGCCTGTTGGGCCGTTGCGGCAGATAAGGTATCCTCTGGACTCGGTTCAGTTTGAGAACTCGGCGTCTTTAAAGCAATCGCTTTGCGGAAACAAACCGTTGCTTGTTCCATTTTGCCTTGTTGCTTGAGAAGGGTTCCCAAATTTTGATAAGCCGCGGCTAAATTCGGATTCTGTTTTAACGCATTTCGGTAACAAGTTTCGGCTTGTTCAACGTGACCCTGTTGTACCAACGTATTACCTAAATTAAAATGATCTTGCGCGCTGGCTTTTTCCGGTTCTAAGATCAATGCTTGATAAGTCGCTTTTGTCGCTTCTTCCAGTTGGTTGAGTTGTGTCCAAACTTTTGCTAAATTTCGATAAGCTCCAGCAAAATCCGGTTTGAGTTTAGTCGCTTTTTGAAAACAGGCGATCGCATTTTGCCAATTTTGAGCCTTTGCATAAAGACTCCCTAAATTCGCGTGAACTTCTGCCCAGTCCGGTTGATATTGCAACGTCCGAGTATACCATTGTTGGGCTTCTTGCAGTTTTCCTTGCCGTTGCAGGACATCTGCCATCAGTTTACAACCCGGTGCATAATCCGATTGAATTTGCAATAACTGATTACACGCTTTAATCGCATCATCAAATTGCCCTTGATTCAAATAGATTCCTGCTTGTTGGTGGAGAAACTGGACACTACGCGCGCGGATTTCGTTAGGTAACATAGTTTGGCTTAGTTCTGACACACTCAATCAAATTCCCAATGCTAATTTTAAAGGTTAATGGATCATTTACAGTCACCAGTTAACAGTCACCAGTTAACAGTCGGACACATCACCAATTATCAGTCATGAGTTACCAGTTATCATTCAGTAAGTGAATACAACCGGAATACACAGACTTTACAAATGCCTTGTCACACTTTTACGTTGTTTAACCATTCACTCTTGACCGATGACTGTTAACTGTTAACTGAACCACTGGTGACTGGTGACTGATGACTGGTGACTGTTTAAAGGATTTCCATTAATTTTTTTAGAGAAGTCATATTAATCCAGATATCTTCGGTTAGGGGATTTTGATACATTAATGTCCTCAGTGGATAGCAGGAAAACCCGTCTCCAGTTAGGGAATAATGCTCTAATCCGAGATATTGACTAATCATCCAATAATAATGGCGATTGTAGTGAGGGGAAACCCACTCAACTACTTTTGTTCCTGATGCACAAAAAACAATATTTGTCAAGCCGCTGCCATGCGCCCCTAGAATCACTTTAGCTTGGCTAAATAATGTAATCTGTTCAACTAATGACAGCGATTCTAATTCCACTGGAATAAACCCAAACCGGGTAATGGTTGCGATCACCTCGGCTTCATTCAAAACTCGACGATAACGCGCATCTCCCCGACTAATATAGATGCGTTCAGGATATCCTGAAGCGGGATTTTTAGCCAAAGGAAGAAAGGTGTTTCGCAGAAAATTGATCGCACTCGGTTGTAACCATCCCATGTATCCAGCATAAGCGGGAACAATTAACTGTTTCGCTTGGATATGGGGAAATTGATCGCTTTCAATAATTTTAGAAGTCGGAATTCCCAGTTGTTTTAACGTTTCCTGTTGAAACGGCGATCGCTGACTATTCACCAAGAATTTATCAATCTTATCAAAATTAATTCCACTCTGGCGCAATAAATGAATTCGGGGTAAAACGTCTACCATCCAATGAAAATAAACGTTTCCCGATAACCCCGACAACACAGCAACGGTTCCCTCAATCTGGTGTAATGGAGGTAATTGTTCCTGCTTAAAAATCAGATGTTGTTCGGGATTATAACTCGGACAACCGGGTAAAGAAGCCGGATATTCCCGTGAAACATCTGCTAATAATTGATCGTCGGGTGTAATAATGGCGATCGCTTTACAAACCAACCAATAATTTTCTTGAGGAACTACCCAGGCGCGACCATTCGGAATCACCGCCACAAACTGTTCTAGGGAGGCAAATTCAGCAGAAGGAGAACCCGAACATTTTTGAATTCCAAACCCTAAATTTTCCCATTTAAACTGTTGAAACACTCGCTTTAAACAAGGTTGACAGTCTAACCCATTACAGGTAGATGGAATATTATCTGATGTTCTTTGGGTTTGTTCCTGACTACTTTGAGGAACTTCTCCCCCAAACTCATAATAATTTTGTTTGAATTGATGGTTAGCTAACCATTCTTTCGTTGACAAACAAACCTGATTAGGAATGCCTTTCTGTTCAGGAGTCAGGCTATCGGCTCTCAATTCATCCAGTAGGGAGAAGCGAGAAAGATTACCCTGAATTAAAGATAACCCGATTTGCTGCATTTGCAAGACTTGACTATAGGATTCGCAAGCCGCCTCCCAAGACTGTTGTTTTTCGAGAATTCTCCCCAGTTGTAGGTGGATTTCTCCCCTTAAAGTGCTGTTATCTTGTTGATTTTTCAGCAACTGTCGCGCCATTTGATAAACCGTAAAAGCCGCGTTGAGTCGCTGTTGTTTGAACAGACAATAGCCGATTTTCAGGTAAATTTCTACCGAAAACGGCTGAATTTGTACGGCATTTTGGTAATAGTTCACTGCTTGGTCAAACCGACCATACTGAGCTAAGGTATTACCCAAATGGATATAAGTTTGACTAAGATGTTGATAAACCTCTGATAACTGCATTGAGGAGATTGGTTCTCTAGAGGTTAGAGACTCTGTTGGTGCTGTTGTGTTCCCGAAGTTAACATCACCGTGCTGCAGAATTTCCAAAAAACGAGCGCAAGCGCTGTGAGCTAAGGATAATTCATCGGCGGAAGGAAATTTTGACTCCCGTTTTTTAATTCCTTGACAATATCCCTCAACAAATTTAGGTTCAAGGCGAATCACGTTTTGAAAACAAGCTAACGCAGCATCGAAGCGTCCCAGGGTTAATAAGGAACTAGCACAGTCGGTGTAAGCGGTAATATTATTAGGTTCTAATTCAATAACTTTTTCAAAGTAAAAAACGGCGGTGGCGTGTTGGCTTTGTTGTTGGCAAAGTTTCCCTAAATTGTTGTAAGCGAGGGTAAAATCCGGTTTAAGTTCTAGGGCTTGACGATAGGCTGTAATGGCTTCTAAAGTTTGACCTAACGCGGCATAGAGTTGACCAATATTATTATAAAGAACAAAATTTTCTGGCTCATAAATTAAAGCTTTTTGCCAGAGTTCTAAAGCTTCTGAATAGTTGTTTTCTTGGAAGAATAAACACCCTAAATTAATATAAGCTTTGGCATAATCGGGTTGAAGGGCGATCGCTTTTTGATAGGCAATAATAGCATGATCAATTTCACCCAGTTCCCCATAACGCAACGCTAATGCAAAACAAGCATCAGCGTGATCCGGTTTGAGCCTTAAGGTTTTTTGATAACATTGAATTGCTTTTCGAGCCTCCCCTTGCCAATGAAACGCTTGACCCATTTGCAAGTATAATTCAGGCCAGTTTGGACGAAGGGCGATCGCTTTTTGATAACACAATAACGCTTGTTTAAACTGTCCCGTATTCCGATAAACTTGGGCTAAATAAGCATAAGCTTCTGCAAAATCTGGTTGCAGTTGAATGGCTTTTAAATAAGCGTTGATTGCTTGATCAAATTGCCGTTGAACTTCATGCAAATCCCCAATAATTTTATACGCTTTAGCACAATTCGGATCTTCGCTTAAAATCTGCCAACAAGTCGCAAAGGATTCCCGAACATTCCCGACTTTAAAATCAGCTTCAGCAGATTCGAGTAAATGGCCGTGCATTGGCTAAGGATAGAATTAAGAATTAAGAATTAAGAATTAAGAGGGAATAGGGAACAGGGAATAGGGAACAGGGAATGGGCAATGGGCAATAAATTTCCTCCCCTGCTCCCTCCGCTTCCCCTGCCCCCCCGCTCTTTTTAGGTGGAGAGGGTGCGACGTTTGGTGGTCATCCGATAGGTTTCGATGATGTCACCCATCTCCCAAGCGTTGAAGTTATCCACACCGATACCGCATTCGTATCCAGCGTTGACTTCCTTGGCGTCTTCCTTCATCCGTTTCAGGGAGTCGAGAACGCCTTCGTGAACGATTTCGCTCTTACGACGAACCCGGATTTTACAGTTACGGATGGCTTTACCGGACAGCACATAACAACCTGCCACGCTGCTGCGTCCCACTGGGAACACGGCCCGGACTTCCACTTGACCCAAGGGTTCTTCCACCAGTTCCGGTTCTAACAAGCCTTCCATTGCCGCTTGGACATCATCCAAGAGGTTATAGATGATGTTGTAATCCCGAATATCAACCCCCAGACGGTCGGCGGCTTGACGAGCGCCATGGGCTAAGGTGGTATTGAATCCGAGTAACACCGCGTCACTGGCGGCGGCTAAGTCAATATCCGTTTCTGTGATTTCCCCAGGTGCCGCTAAGAGCAGTTGCAGTTGCACTTCTTTCTGAGGCAGTTTCTTCAGGGCATTAACAATGGCTTCCACTGACCCCTGAACGTCTCCTTTGAGGATCAAGTTGAGTTCTTTCAACTGGCCTTCTTGAGCGCGGGCTGAGAATTCGCTGAGACTGATGCGACCTTTGGTTAAGCGGGTTTGACGTTTGGCATCAGCACGAGAGCCAGCCAGGGCTGAGGCTTCTTTCTCACTCTCGAACACATCAAATTCATCTCCAGCCGCCGGAACATCCCGCAGTCCCAACACCTCAACGGCAAAGGAGGGACTCGCTTCTTCCACCCGTTGGCCTCGGTCATCCACCATCGCCCGGACTTTACCCAGTACGGAGCCAGCGACCACAATATCGCCAACGCGCAGGGTTCCGTTTTGGACTAATAAGGTGGCAACCGGGCCTCTTGCTTTATCCAAGTGCGCTTCAATGACAGTTCCTTTAGCGGGTCGGTTCGGGTTCGCATAGAGGTCTTCCACCTCGGCCACGAGCAGGATCATTTCTAAGAGCGTATCGAGGTTTTCCCCTCGAATCGCACTGACAGGAACCATAATCGTGTCACCGCCCCATTCTTCAGGAACTAAGGCAAATTCGGTTAATTCCTGTTTGACGCGATCGGGTTGCGCCCCTTCTTTATCAATTTTGTTGATGGCAACAATAATTGGCACTCCGGCGGCTTTGGCGTGACTAATCGCTTCAATGGTTTGCGGTTGGACGCCATCATCAGCCGCCACCACCAGAATTGCCACGTCAGTGACTCGCGCCCCCCGCGCCCGCATGGCGGTAAAGGCTTCGTGACCTGGGGTATCGAGGAACACCACTTGCTGAGTATTGCCTTCGTGTTCCATATCGACGTGATAAGCCCCGATATGTTGGGTAATACCGCCCGCTTCCCCTTGAGCCACCTTGGTTTCGCGGATGGCATCGAGAAGGGTGGTTTTCCCGTGATCGACGTGACCCATAATCGTGACCACCGGAGGACGCCGTTGCAGGTGTTCCAAGTCTTCGGCGTTGAGGATATTGTCGGGTTTAGCCGCACCGGATTTTTCTTCCTCGGTTTCAACCGGAACTTCAAACTCTTGACAAATACCGAGGATTGTGTTATAGTCCAGCGTCTCTGTAATATTAACTGCCATGCCCTGCATGAACAGCCGTTTGATAATTTCTGTTTCCGGCACAAATAACGCATTTGCCAATTCCTGAACCGTCATCGGCCCAGAAACCACCAATTTCTCGGGACGCTCGGTTTTGGGTTTGGCTTCTTGACGGCGCATATTCGCTGCCGTGTTCCCTGAACCGCGACTTGCTGTTTGCCGTTGCTTGGGTTTGGCTGTTGGGGCGGTCGCGGTACTGCTTCCCGTTCCCGATTTCGGTTTCGGGGGTCGAGCTAAGGATAAGGTCACACTCGCCGGATCAACCAGGGAGGAAGATAAGGTATTAAACTCATCCTCATCATCATCCTCATCGATATTCGGTTTCGTCCGTCGTTTCGCTTTGACTTTAGCAGCTTTCGCTTTAGTGCCATCGGCATCTTCATCCTCTTCCTCCCATTCAGCCCGTTTACCGGTGCGAGGGGGGTTGGGTCGATTCAGGGTGGTGACAATCCGCTTGGGTCGTTTCACTTCTAACCCAGCATCGTCGGTAATGGGGATATCCGTTTCTTCTACGGCTTCAACTTCCTCAATCTCCTCTGCCACAATCGGTTGAACCGCTCTGCGAGATGGAGGGGGTTGCAGTTCCGGTAAAGTCACCTTCGGTTTGGGTGATGCCCCATCTCGGCGGGGCAGAGATTTCCTAACCTCTTTATCTCTATCTCTATCTCTGTCCTTATCTTTGGCTTCGCTCGGTGCTGAGGCTGGAGCCGATTGCAATTTGGGGGCGGGTTTGTCCGCCACTTCAGGTTTCCCTTTCCCTTCAACCGACTTCGGTGCGGGTTTAGTCGGTTTTAAAATCGGCTTGTTTTTGTTGACGCCAGAAGGGGTTGGGGTAGCAGCGACCGGAGCGGGAGCCGGAGCCACAGGAGCCGAGGGTCGGACTGGAGGGGGTGACAAGGGCGGCGGTTCAGACATAACCAATTCGTTCTGATCCTCGTTGGACTCTTCTGGAGTAACGGGTGTCGGGTTTTCCCAAAGCGGAGCCTCAACAGGATTTTCGTCTACTGGGTTAACCATACCTTCTCCCGTTGTTTCGGGAGCGTCCGATGCTGGTTCCACAGAAGAGTTAGGTTTTGATAACACAGGGCGATTTAAAGGCGGTTTCACAGGGAGTTTTGGTGGAACAACTGGCTTGGGTGGAGTCGCAACGCCTGCCGAAGCAGACGAATTTCCCCCTCCATTGGCGGGGGAGGCTTCAGAGGCTAGTCGCACTTTCGGCTTACTAATCTCTAAAATTTGTTGTTTTTTCTTCTCTCCAGGTATAGCATTGGATGGCTTCCCATTGGCATGAGTTCGCTCAGATTTTCCATCCGGCTGCCCTGGATTCGGGTGAGTCGCTACATATTTTTCAATGCGTTCTTTATCGGATTCTGAAATCGTGCTACTGTGGCTCTTAACCGAAATATTCAGCCGTTCGCACACCGCTAAGATGTCCTTATTATCCAAATTAAGTTCCCGTGATAGTTCGTAAATTCTGACTTTGGCGTTGTTCATCCACTAACCCCTCTTTGTACCAACCCATTCTTGATGTTTACATAGTTCGATTTACTCTTACAACAGTAACCACTACATTTTAAAACACAATATCATCTGCTCTTGTGATTTAGGTGTCAAGATCACAGAGATTTCGCCTGTTGTGACAGTTCTTAATATTATTTTTATTCTAGTTGAATTTAAACTCCTCCAAGCTTTACAACCGTTTCCCAGGTGATTTGCTCCCATTGTGCGTTAACTTTGACCCGAAATTCTTCTACCTGGGAGTAGGTTTGCTGGTTGATTGAAATCTTAACACCTCCTAGAACAGTTGTGTATTGATCACTTAATCACTAATTTGCCAAGCGCTGCCACAGCATTTGATAAATGTCCTGTGACACCGACGTTTTCAGGGCGTGTCCCAGACGATTTTTTTTCTGAGCCACCCGCAGACAATCCGCATTCGGACACAGATAAGCCGAGCGGCCCATCCCTTGATCCAATTGTACCTGATGGGATGGGTACACTCTGACAAATCGCCAAAACGCTTCTTTCGGTGCTAATAAACGACAAGCAACACAACGACGATGGTTTTTCATAGAAGGAGGCAGGAGGCAGGAGGCAGGAGGCAGAAAGCCGCTCTTCCTGACTGATGACTGGTGACTGGTGACTGGTGATTGTTTTAAGCGGTTGTCAGTTCTGAATCTTCAGTTTCATCATACTCGTCGAATTCCTCCTCCTCTTCATCTTGTGCGGCTAAAGCTTGACGTTCGAGTTCTTCAGCAATTTTTAGATCTTCGGCGGCTGCATCATATTTAGCCGTATCCTTAATATCAATCTTCCATCCGGTTAAACGGGCGGCGAGTCGAACATTCTGACCTTCTTTACCAATGGCTAAACTTAACTGATCTTCAGGAACTAAAATATGAGCGCGGCGTTCTTCAGGATTGACTAAGCGGACTTCATCCACCCGTGCTGGACTGAGGGCGTTGGCAATATAGGTAGCTGGGTCTGGCGACCAGCGAATGACGTCTATTTTCTCGCCCCGCAGTTCATTCACCACCACTTGAATGCGAGAGCCTCTCGCTCCAATACAAGCCCCTACCGGATCAACATCCCGATCTAAAGTATCGACTGCAATTTTAGTCCGGGGGCCAACGTGACGGGAAGGGGGGTTCGCTTCTCGCGCTACTGCAACGATGCGAACCACTTCATCTTCAATTTCCGGGACTTCATTGGCAAATAGATAAACCACTAACCCCGCATCCGCCCTAGAGACTAATAACTGGGGCCCCCGTTGGGAACCTTGGCAAACTTTCTTTAGATAAACTTTAAAGGTGGCATTGGCTCGATAATTATCATTGGGCAGTTGTTCCCGTTTCGGAAGTTCCGCTTCTACAGCAGTTCGACCATAGGCGCTGCTCACTTCCATAATGATCGATTGCCGTTCAAAGCGCATCACCTTCGCTTGTAGAACCGTTCCTTCTAATTCTTTATATTCTTCTTGAATCAGTTTGCGCTGTTTATCGCGTAATTTTTGAGCCAGAACTTGTTTGGTTTGGATCGCTGCCATCCGTCCAAATTCCCCTTGATCCGGTGTCACATCTAAGGTCACCGTATCCCCTAATTGCGCTTCAGGAGCGACTTCTCGCACATCTTTCAGGGCAATTTGATGGTCTTGATTACTAACTTCTTCAACAATGGTTAGATTTTTGGCTAAAACCCTAAATCCTTCTTCTTCAACGTCTAATTCTACATCAAAATTATCAAAATAATCATCACTAAATTGGGTATTAATTTCAATGGTACGGCGATACCGTTCATACCCTTTTAATAAGGCTTCTCTTAACGCTTCTTCTACGGCTTGTTTCGGTAAATTGCGTTCTTGAGAAATACTGTTAATCATGTCCTGTAAACCAGGTAAACTCACCATTGACATAGGGGTTTGATCCTCCAAGTTTTAAAACTTGTAATAATAGGGCAAAAATTTTTAGGGAAAATCGCAGGTTAAAAGGGCTCCCAATCTAACGGTTAAACTGCCCTTTTCGAGACAAACGCAGGATAATCGTTAGGGGGCGAAATTGTTTACTCCTCCCCACTTTCATCGAGTAAAACTTCCTTAATTAAATCTCGCGGAATCACCAGTTGTCGCCCTTTTTGGCTTAATTGCACCGTTGTTTCATCCCGACGCACCAGTTTTCCCTTCTGTTGAAGTTGACCTTTGAAGGGTTCTGATGTTTTGACAATAACAGGAAATCCTTTGAAAGAGATAAATTCGCGATCGCTTGTTAAAGATTGGGAAATTCCTGGACTGGAAATTTCCAAAACATAGGCATCGGGAATAATATCCGTTGTCTCTAAATGTTCTTCCAACGCTCGACTCATCCGTTCACAATCCTCTAACCCGGTATCCTGACTGGGGTTGCGGATATCCACACGCAGGACAGGCGGTTTCTGATTCGTGTAAAACGTTGCCCCCACCACTTCCAGTCCCAAGGTTTGAGCAATGGGGGTGGCGAGATCGAGAATTTGGGGGATCAGGGGATGAGCCATAGTTGACGTGAAAATTCGAGTCTATAGAATATCTGAGGTTACACTGGCACTAAAAAAAGTGGGTGAATCCCACTTCTAGATGAAACAGTGTCTTCTTAGAAGCTAAAGACGAACCCATTGGGTTCGCCTCTTCCTATAGTTTAACTTACAGCCAAGGCAATTGTCAGTCATCAGTCATCAGTCACCAGTCACCAGTCATCAGTCATCAGTCATCAGTCATCAGTTCTCAGTTCTCAGTTCTCCTAACTCCTATTTTCTTAATTCTTAATTCTTAATTCTTAATTCTTAATTCTTAATTCTTAATTTCTTTCAATCTTCGTTGTTCGTCTAGTTGGGCTAAAACTTGCTCATAATTTTCTTCATCAATTTGTTGAATATAGTTCAGCTTAAATTCCTCTAAAAAGTCAATCAATAAGGTTTGAATTTCTGTAAAACTTTGTTCCTTTTGAAGTTCGTTGCCTAAAAGTTGACTAAAATGTTTCACCAATTGATTAGTTAATTCAGTACCTACCGGATCGTTCATGGATTGATAGACTCTTTCATAAGCCTTTTGGGGGCTATCCGTTGCTAATTTGGAGAGTCCTGTAATCATGCTTTCTTTGATTTGTTCAGAAATTTGTTGTAACCCTGGAATGTATTGAAACTGGTTCATCGGAGATTCTTGAATCGCCTTTTCAATGTTATATCGTAATACCGCTTCCAGATCCGATTCTACGTTTGGAATCACTTTATAAATAATAATTTGAATCAAATGATTGCTAATCGCTTCAATTTCGTTGACATTATTAATATCTAAATACTGTTTTTGGCGACCCTGGAGAAATCGTTTAACAACATCTCCTTGACGAATTTCGACTTGAACTTGTTCAATTAATTTAACCACAACGGTTTCTGTAATTTCCCTAGCAATTCCGGCGACAAATCCGCGAGTGACTTGAACCCGAATATATTCTAAATTGATAAAACCCACTTGATCTAAGCGAAGAAGCACAGGAATAATTCGCAATAATCGCCAAAAAGGTAAGAATAAAATCACATCATACCATCGCCAAAACATGGCATCTAACCAACTCACTTTTTGATAACGGCGACTAATCAAATAAGTTCGGGCTAAAAATTCTAAACCGAAAATCACCATAAACGGTAAATCAATCCTCCAAAACCTTTGAATTAATTCTCCATTTTCGCCCAAGCTTCGATAATAATTACTAGCAACTAAGGGTTGAATATTTTGCTCAAACCATTTTATTTCTTGATTAAATCCTTGTTGTTGTAAATAAGCACGACTCCAAAATATATTAAAAGCTTCTGTAGAAGAATTACTATCATTAATAATTCTGGCTGTCATGCGATTTTTAATTTTTTCTAATGTTCCTGTTTTTTCTGCGATCGCAAACGGGTTTTCATTAATAATCGCCTCACTTTGAAAGCGTAACTCTTCTAAAATTTCTTCAGCATCAGGAGAATTTAAACCTTCATTAACAACCGTTGTTTTAAGTTCTTCAACAGTTTGCAAATATCTTTCCGTATCTCGATGAGGTTCAATGCCTTTAAACGGATCATACAATTGAGTTAAACTGGGGACATAGCGAAAATAGTAATCTCGCAGCGAGGTATAACTGAAGTTAAACAAAACTAATCCATAATTAACGGTGGCTAAAATTGCCATAACTCGTTCAAAAGCGGGAATGGGTTTGGTTTTTTTAAGCAATTTATAAGGTTTCATGGTTTAATTTAAAACGATGATACAATAATTTAACATTAACCTAATTTGGCAGTAAATTAATATTCATTCAGATAGACGAATCCCTGGACAGAATTTATGCTTCATCCTGTAGAAACTCCTCGCATTAGTGTAGTGATTCCAGCATACAACTGCGCTCGTTATGTTGGTCAAGCGGTAGAAAGTGTTCTTCATCAAACTTATTCTTCCTGGGAAATTATTGTTATTGATGATGGTTCTAAAGACAACACCCGCGAAGCCTTACAACCCTATTTTCAACAGATTCGTTACGTTTACCAAAACAATCAAGGGGTTTCGGTAGCGCGAAATCATGGAATTCAGTTAGCGCGAGGAGAATTTGTGGCATTTTTGGATGCAGATGATCTGTTTCTCCCGGATAAACTCGAAACTCAATTAACCCTTTTTGAAGCACAACCCGAATTAGGAATTGTTCATAGCGGCTGGCGGCGAATTAATGAACAGGGGGAAACTTTAAAAGATTTTACTCCTTGGGATTATGCACCGGAATTAAACTTAGAAACTTGGTTACGTTGGAAACCCTTGGGAACAATGGGAACCTTTTTATTTCGCCGAGATGGGTTACTGAAAGTCGAAGGATTTGAACCGGGTTTACGCCATGCAGAAGATGTGGATTTAGTCTTAAGAATGGCATTATTAGGCTGTCAATCCGCTTGGTTACGCCAATCAACGGTTTGTTATCGACAACATGATCAGAATACAATGCGGGATGGAATTTCTCAAGCAAAATCGATTAATTATGTTTTAGATAAGTTTTTTAATTTACCGAATATTCCCTTAGATATTCAATTAATTGAAAATTGGGTACGTTACAGTACCTTAGTTTGGAGTTCTTGGTATTTGTATTATACAGGTTTTCCTGTTGAAATGGCAGACTATTTAAAAAAAGCTTGGCAATATACTCCGTTTTTAGCTGTAGAAACCTTAATCAATTGGACAGAAAGTTTTGTTCATTATTCCAATAGTTTAGGACAATCATTAGACATCAATCAACTGTGCAATTCACCGGAATGGCAAGATTTAACCACCTGGACTTTACAACAAACCTTACAACAACGTTCTCAATCTTTAGAAAGGAAAGATATAGCAGCCGTTAGGGGCGGGGAAACTTCCAGGGCTGTTTCATTTTCCCCGTGAATTTGTTTGACCTCTCCCCCTAACCCCCTCTCCTACAAGGAGAGGGGGGAAGAATTTCTAATATGAAAGATCAAAATTTATTAATTACTCCCCCTTCCGAATAAAAATATTTTTCCTTTTCCCTCTCGAATAAAAACATTCTTCCTTTTCCCTCTCCTTGTAGGAGAGGGCAGGGAGAGGTGGAGAGGGCAGGGAGAGGTG
>JBMDYE010000044.1:0-2709 GCA_048595135.1 Planktothrix sp.
TTAACTAAAGTTTGAATATCTTTGTTTTTAAGATGAGTAACATAACTTACTTTACGTTGTTTTTGTTCTATGATATGATCAAAGGCTGGACATCAAAAGGTAAAAAAATGCTGCCTATTAATTTTTTTTCACCGATTTCCTTCGTTCCTAATTTACCTAGTTTGTTGGCGGAATTAACGGCTTTACCAGCTATCTCCCCGAACTGGCTATTAATAGCGGTTTTAGGAATTGTCGCCGTCCTAGTTTATATTTTAAATAAAAATCAACTAAAAACTGTTAAAGATATATCTGAACAAGCTTTAGAAGCTCAAAGTAAAGTGATCGATCAGTTCCAAGAACAAGCAACAGAAGTAACGTCTGTTGCTCAAGAAAAAATCAATCAAATTCTTGATGAATTTCAAAAGTTTATTCCGGTTGCTGAAGAATTAGGATTAAAAGTCGAAAATTTTAGTATTGAAGCGGGAGTCTTACCTAAAATTAAAACGTCTTTGCGGGGGTCAATTGATAATATTAAAAATGAAAAAATTGAACAGCTAAAGTTAGCCAATAGTAAGAATAAACTGCTCATTGCGGTTTTCAATGCGATCTTATTAGCTAAAAAATGTAACGATAAACTGGAAAGTGTTTATATTTCCATCTTCAAAGACATCATTGTTGATATCCAATTAGGTCTACCTCCAGCCATTTCGGTTCGCTTCCAATAGGATCTATTAACTCCCCTAAAATCGCAATTCATCGCCACAGCATCAACGTTTTAAGGGGAGTTCTGTATTTTTCTGACTTCTTGATGAACCGTCATCCCAATTTCTAACGCGTCATTGAGTAACCGTCCATATTCACTGGCTTGGTTTGTTACGTCCAACGCCATCAACGCAGTCAGATTATTTTCTAGATTCATAAATAGTTCATAACGACGACCAATAAACTCTTGATGCTCTCGCAAAATTCGTTCAGTTCGGAAGGCGGTTATTAAACTTTCACGGGTCAGAGTTAAAGCATTCAGTACATCCTCACGGTTAATTAAATTCTGTTGTAGATTTCCAGCAACGATTAATTGATCGAGAATTTCAACGGCTTTGATCACATCATTATATTTATTCACCTCTTGTAATAAATTTCCTAATCGAATTAATGGTTTCGTTTTGATTCCCATATAGAGATTCCAACCGCAGGTTAACAGGATAGAAATCATGAACGTTAACCCGAATACCTGAACCAGTAGCGAGTAATCACTGGGGGAATAAATTGTTTTTTTTGATAATAATAAAGCAGCAGGTAGGGAAAAAATTAAGGTCAGAGAAAAGATTAATAATTCATGCAAGAAAAGAGAGAGGAGTTGATGAGGACTTCTCCCGGTTTGTAATTGATAGAATTTTCCTAAGCTAATATCGCTAATGGAAACTCCCGATAACTCCTCTAATTCTGCTTCAGAAATTTTTAAATCAGCGAGATTATTCTGATTCATAATTCAGATGGTTAAGATTAATTGAATCCTAATAAGGAACCGATAGCTTGCAGTAAACTTACATAAAAGTTGCTTTCCCGTTCTCGGAAGAGTTGAAACGGCATTCCTGGGGAACCAAAAAAGGGTCGCAGTGTCCAACCAAGTTGCGTTCCGACAAAGGCATAAAGGACTAACCAAAACCGTAAAATCGTGAGGCGCAGTTCTTTTCCTTCTGGGTCTTCAATCGATAAATATTGCATTCCTTGATAGAAGAATTTAATGCCTAAAAATCCTGTAATTGCCATGATAGCAACATTGAGAAGCAGGAAAAATGAATAATCTTTTGTACTCAATAGGAAAAATAAAGATACAGGCGCAAACCCAAACATTAACACGCTAATCATTGCCATTGCGGTCATTAATAGGGTTAAATATTGTTCAAACGTTCGTTTTGAACCGAACATGACATTAAAGAAATATAACGTCGGGAAACAAATCATTAAAGTTAATAAATATAAGGCTGGGAGTTTAATTCCTGAAATTAAGGCTTGTAGAAAACTACTAGAAGAACCGATAATTGCCCCATAAATCCCAAAAAATAAGGTACTGGAAATTAATAAACCTGTTAATTTTGGTTTGAGCTTAAATCCTTTTTTAATATCTTCTAAAAAATGTTCCCGTTCTCGTAGTAACGTCATAACAGTGCTAAAATGATTCATAATTCCTCCGATTTTAAGCAGGTTGATTTAGGGTAGGTTATTCATGACTACCCGAAGCAAGTTTCCTAGTTTTTACAGCAAAAGTAATTGGTTAAATTCCTGAAATGATCCGCTTTGGCTTTGAGGCTATTATATTCGTGGTTTCTTTAAAATGCCAAGAGAAAAAAATATTTTTTACTTTCAGGAATTTAAGGATTAGGATGTGTAGACTATTAGATTTAGAAACCGGGTTTCTTAACAAAGTTTGGTTTTTAATAGCAAAATTTAGCTCAGAAACCCGATTTCTGTTTTAGCTACCTTCGTATTGAATTCGATAAATTCGGTCATTCGCTTCTTCTGTAAATAATAAACTGCCATCGGGCATCATTAATAATCCCACCGGACGACCCCAAGTCGCAGGAACTGACGCATCTGTTAAAAATCCCGTGAGAAAATCTTCATATTGTCCGGTGGCATTTCCCTGTTCATCAAAGGGAACAAAGACAATTTTATATCCGGTTCCTTCGTTACGATTCCAACTGCCTCGCATCGCTACAAATGCCCCAT
>JBMDYE010000045.1:0-4690 GCA_048595135.1 Planktothrix sp.
TTCCGGTTTAAAATCAAGAATGGATCATTTCACCTTCGTTATTGACCGCAGAATTCTCGACTGGTTAGCCGTATTCGGATATTTGAGTCTCCTATTTTTTGTCGTTTGGCAAGTTTTGAATACCAAAAAGAAATCTGAATAGCTTTATTAATCTCGTTTCTAGGTAAAACCTAGAAATGATCAAGGGGTGGCTCCGCCACCAATTTTTTTAGAGGCAGATCCTCTGAATTAACATTCCAAGTCAGAGACTTGGAACGAGGAAATCTAGGGATTTTAAATTATTTACAATTAAAAATATTCAATCAGTAAAGGCTTTTCTGGAAAGAAACGAGATTGATAGGGTTCTTTTTTACCCAACGCTTTAAAATTAGAAATATTTAACGGAATATCTAACGGTTTCATATCCGTTATTTCCCAAAAAACTGCCGCCGTGAGGGGTTCATTTTCAGCCGATGCGGGACGAAATTTCATGCCTTGAGGATGGCGACCCCGACGAGAATCAACATGACCAATATATAATCCTTGCCAAGTGACTTGGGGAATAAATGTTGGATTTTTAGGGTTAGACGCATAAATTAAAACTTTAACGGGTCGGTCTTGTCGTTCTTGATCGAGTTTACGAAAGACTTCAAATTCTTGAGTTCCAAAGGCAACTTTTCCTTCCTGTTGACAAACTTCTTGACCTGAAATTAAATGAATTTCTGGCACAGGTGCAAGCAGGGAAAAACGGCGAGTGGGAGGTTGTAACGTTGAATTAGTCATTACTTTGATTTTGCGTTTATACTCAATGAGTGCTTTAATTATCCCATCTTTTGGACTTCTGGTTAATCATGATTAGCTGACTGTACTATCAAGACAGGGCGATTCAGATCGGCGTTAACATATGACTACGAGCCTATGCTCAGGGAGGATAGTCCTAAATATTGGATGCCTTCGGGGTTCACATCAAACCGACAGGGGAGGACTTCTACCCCCTCTGAAATGGCTTTTCTTAACAGTTGACCATACACTGGATCGGCGCTATCTCCTGACGCGAATTCGGTACAGTCACCTCGATTAATAAAATATAACATCACCGCCCGATCGCCTTGTTTGACAATTTCAATTAATTCTTTTAAATGTTTCTGTCCCCGTTCTGTTACCGTATCGGGAAATAACGCGGTTTTTCCCTTTGACCAAGTGGTATTTTTCACTTCTAAATAAATCGGTTTTTCTCCTCCTAACAACAAAAAATCAACCCGACTTTTTAAATTCATTCCATAGGGAACTTCTTTTTTAATTTCACAATAATTTCCTAATTCTGGAAATAACCGTTCTATTAATGCTAACTGAATGACGCGGTTAGGTAAAGCGGTATTCACACCCACCCAGGTCAACGGTTTCTCCGCTTCTGGCTTGAAAACATCGCGAATCGATGCTTCTGGAGATGCGAAAGAACTTAACTGAATTAATTCCCAAGTGTAGGGATATTTGCGAGTTTTGCTTGTATTATGGGACAACATCACCGGGTTTCCAGGAATGCAAACATCGGTCATTGGCCCTGTATTGGGACAGTGAACCGTCACCACCTCCCCAGAGTCCAGTTGCACATCCGCTAAAAAGCGTTTATACCGTTTAATTAAAATACCGGACTGAAGCGGCGGGTAACGATAGAGATAGGAATTCATGGAGACTCTAGTGCAAAAGTTGGAAGAAACGACAATTCCCGATTAAACTAGGTTTTGCCTTTTAGCAAGCGTTGATCATTCCGTGTCTGAAGAACAAAAACAAGCTCGGTCTTTGGTGGGAATTGCTACTATTGTCGCAGTTGCCACGTTAATTAGTAAAGTCTTTGGTTTAGTTCGCCAACAAGTGATGGCGGCGGCGTTTGGGGTAGGCCCTGCCATTGATGGTTATAATTTCGCTTATGTGATCCCTGGATTTTTATTAATTTTATTAGGGGGAATTAACGGCCCTTTTCATAGTGCCATTGTCAGTGCTTTAGCCAGTCGCGATCGCAAAGAAGCCGAAAATTTAGTGGAAACCATTTCTACTTTAGTCGGCTTTGTTTTATTTTTTGTTACCATTGGGTTAGTCATTTTTGCCACTCCCTTAATTGATTTAATTGCCCCTGGTTTAACCTTAACCCCTCAAGGAGTAGCAACCCGGGCGATCGCCATTGAACAACTTAAAATTATGGCTCCCATCGCCATGTTTGCTGGATTTATTGGCATTGGATTCGGTACATTAAATGCAGCCGATATGTATTGGTTGCCTTCGATTAGTCCGTTATTTTCCAGTGCCACTTTAATTTTCGGATTAGCAGGTTTAGCAGTTATTTTAGGGGATAAAATAACCCGTCCTGAATATATGGTTTTAGGCGGAATGGTTTTAGCTTGGTCAACCTTAGCGGGGGCGATTTTACAATGGTTAATTCAAATTCCACCCATGTGGAAAGCGGGGTTAGGAAAATTACGATTAAGATTTGATTTTAAAAATCCTGGGGTACAAGAAGCAATGCGGGTGATGTTACCCGCTACGTTATCATCAGGAATGTTACAAATTAATGTGTATACCGATTTATTTTTTGCCTCTTATATTCCCCAAGCGGCTTCCGCAATGGGTTATTCCGGGTTATTAGTTCAAACGCCATTAGGAATCATTTCTAATATGATTTTGGTTCCTTATCTACCGTTATTTGCGCGGCTGCGGGAACCGGAACAATGGCCGGAATTAAAAGAACGAATTCGTCAGGCGTTAATGTTAACGGGAATTACAATGTTACCGTTAAGTGCGTTAATGGTGGCGTTAGCATTACCGACTGTTAGAGTCGTTTATGAACGGTTTGCTTTTAATTTAGAAGCCTCAGAATTTGTCGCCTCGGTTTTAATGGCTTATTCTGTTGGGATGTTTGTTTATTTAGGGCGAGATGTATTAGTCCGAGTGTTTTATGGATTAGGGGATGGACAAACCCCATTTAGAGTCAGTATTTTTAATATTTTTCTGAATGGGGTCTTAGATTTTATTTTAGTTAAATTTTGGGGTGCGCCTGGGTTAGTTTTAGCTACCGTTGGGGTGAATTTAGTCTCAATGATCATGTTTTTATGGTTACTGAACGTTCGATTAAATGGTTTACCTTGGCGAGAATGGAGCGTTCCATTTCTGAAATTAACAATTGCCAGTATTGTCGCAGGTTTAATCAGTTGGGGGACGTTATTTCAATTAAGAAATTTGTTACAAACCAGTGCCTTTTGGGCATTATTAATGGAATTAATTTTGCCGGGGACATTAGGATTAATGGGGTTTGTAATTTTAGTGATGGGGATGAAAATTCCTGAAGTGGATCTTTTAAAAAATCGAATTCTGCAACGGTTGAGACGTTAAATCACCATTAGGAGAATTCTAAGCCGGATCACGCAATCATTGAGTGAAGTCAATGTTACGTTCTCTGCTGTTGGTTTAATAAAATTTTAATTAATCAATAAGTTTTGACAAGACTTATTGACATTCTCTATTGAGAAAGCAAAAATTAAAGTGGGAACACCTGTAACCCCTGACGTTTTATTAAATTAGTGATATATTAACAAACATGAGAACGGCGCACTATTAATAAAAAGATTCTTCTGATCAAATCCTAAAAAAGCGTGAATTTCGGCAAAATGCCTAATGTTTTAAATTAGGAGTAACACTCGTGAGTCAAGCTGAGAAGACATCTCAAGTTGCAGATCTGTTTGCAAACAGTGGTGAGATCGGAAAGTTATTCTGTGAGTTAGATTGGACAGAGACACCCTTGGGAACCCTCACCAACTGGTCGCCCAGTTTACGAACGGCTGTTAATCTTTGTTTGACTTCTCCCCTTCCCATGTTGTTATTTTGGGGGGAAGAATTAACTTTAATTTATAATGATTCCTACCGTCTTCTGGTCAAAACAACACAATATCCTCAGAATTTTGCCCAACCTGCATCTTTATTTTGGGGGGAAACTTGGGATGAAATGTATGCAGCGCTTCAACAAGTTTTTAGAACCGAAAAAACATTACAATTAAACAATAAACCTTTACCAATTACCCATCAAGATTTCCGGCAAAATTCTTTTAATTTAACTTTAACTCCCTTCTGGACAGAAACGGGATCGGTAGGCGGTATTTTAACGACAATTTTAACTTCAACAACTGCAACGGAACCCGAACGAGAACAGCTATTAAAACAATTACAAATTGAACGCGCTCGGTTAGAAACAATTATTCAACAAATGCCAGCGGGGGTGTTAGTCGCTGATGCAGAATCCGGTCAATTCGTATTATCAAATCAACAGGTTCGTGAAATTTTAAGCTATAGCTATGAAATGGAATATGAATTGGAAGAGTATGATCAGAACACTGAGTTTGATGGGTTTCGTTCCGATGGCAGCCGTTATGCTGCCCATGAATGGCCTTTAGTGCGATCGCTGAGAACCGGAGAAGTAATTCATCGGGAAGAAATTCAAGTGCGATGGGGAACAAGTCGCTCAATTTTAATTAGTGTAAATGCCGCTCCCGTTCGAGATCAACAGGGAGAAATTGTTGCCGCCATTGCTGTTTTTGAAGATATTACAGAACGCAAAAAAGTAGAAAATGCGCTGCGGGTTAGTGAAGCTAAATTTCAACGATTAGCAGATGCCAATATTATCGGGGTCTTGGTGGCTGATCAAGAACGAATTCTTGAAGCCAAT
>JBMDYE010000046.1:0-19894 GCA_048595135.1 Planktothrix sp.
AATTACAGAACGCATTGCTCAAATTCGGGAGTCGATTCCTGAGTCAGTCCGACTCATTGCTGTGACTAAAACCGTCTCTGTAGAAGCGATGCGAGTTGCTTATGAGGCAGGAATCCGCGACTTTGGGGAAAACCGAGTACAGGAAGCGGAAGATAAACAACCGCAATTAGAGGATTTACCGGATATTACTTGGCATTTAATTGGGCATTTACAAACGAATAAAGCAGCAAAAGCGGTGCAAATGTTTCAATGGATTCATTCTGTTGATAGCTTAAAATTAGCGCTGCGTTTAGATCGTTTAGCCGAGGAGTTATCCTGTCAACCCCAAGTTTGCCTTCAAGTTAAACTTTTACCGGATGAAAATAAGTTTGGTTGGACTGTTCCTGAACTTTTAGCCGATTTACCCCAGCTAAACGATTGTCAACACATTAAAATTAAGGGATTAATGACCATTCCCCCATTAGGATTAACAGAGTCCCAAACCCTTGATGTCTTTAAACGTACCCGTGAGTTAGCAGAAAAAATCAAGCAGCAAAATGGCTCAAATCTTCAACTCGAAGAACTATCAATGGGAATGTCTGAAGACTATCCACTTGCTGTTCAAGAAGGTGCTACCATGATACGACTAGGGCGAGTAATTTTTGGTGCGAGGAGGAATTAAACGATCAGTTACAGTAAAATGGGCAAGTCATTACAAAAATTCAATATAACCCACCCCCACAACCTCGATTTTAAGGTGGTTTGTCGGGATTCTAAGGTCGTGATGGAGACTAAACCGTGAACAGACTTTTTACTAGACTAAAAGATTTTGTAGGATTCAATGACTCTGTAGAGTACGATTACGAATACGACGAAATGGAGGGGGATCGTTACCCTGGGAACTATCCCCCGCCTCAAGAACAACCAGCCCCAGCCCCGGTGGCGGAAGATCCTCGGATGTCTCGTCGTCCGAGGGAACGTGCTGTAAGTCCAATGAGTAGTGGTGTCATGTCTGATGTAGGAGTGGGAACAACAACAATGAATAATGTGATCGGAATGCCAGGTGCGCTGAATGGGATTTCTGAGGTGGTGGTGATGGAACCTCGCACCTTTGAAGAAATGCCTGCTGCCATTCGCGCCCTCAAAGAACGCAAGTCTGTGGTTTTAAATTTAACCCTGATGGACCCTGACCAAGCGCAACGGGCAGTGGACTTTGTGGCAGGTGGAACCTATGCCCTCGATGGTCATCAAGAACGCATCGGCGAAAGTATTTTCCTGTTTACCCCCAGTTGTGTTCAAGTTAGAACTCAAGGCGGCGGCGTGGTTCATGAAGCCATGCCTCAAGCTGGACGCCCTCCTCGCATCAACGCCCCAACCACTCCGGTTTGGCAACCCGCCCAAGCAATGCAATAAAATCAGTTACCAGTCACCAGTCACCAGTCACCAGTCAAAACAGTCACTGTTCTTAATTAATTTCTTTTATTGTTTGAATGAATGTTTAAACTTGGCTTAATTGGTGGCGGGGTGATGGGGGAAGCGCTCATCTCCCGCTTAATTGCTCAGAATATTTATCAACCCACAGAAATTATTATTAGTGAACCGCAACTAGAACGGCGTAATGTTTTAGTTGAAAAATATCAGGTTGCTACAACGGGTAATAATTGCGAAGCTGCCACCGCCACAGAGGTTGTTTTATTAGCCATTAAACCCCAAATTTTTACAACGGTTTCCCAAGAATTAGCTACAGAATCTTCTTTGGGAAAAGATACCGTTATTATCTCAATTTTGGCAGGGGTTCCCTTAAGTAAATTAGAACCTGCTTTTCCTCAAAATCCCGTTGTGCGGGTGATGCCCAATACCCCCGCAACGGTGGGGGCGGGAGTCAGTGCGATCGCCGCCGGAAAAACCGTTCAACCCCAACAGTTAGACCTCACCAAACGCATCTTACAAGCCGTTGGAGACGTGGTGGAAGTACCGGAAACCATGATGGATGCGGTCACAGGTTTATCGGGTTCTGGGCCTGCTTATGTGGCGATTTTAGTGGAAGCGCTAGCGGATGGCGGAGTCGCCGCCGGACTTCCTCGCCCTATTGCTGCCAAATTAGCGTTATCAACCGTATTGGGAACCGCCCAACTGTTGGCGGAGTCGAACCTACATCCGGCGGAACTGAAAGACCGGGTGACCAGTCCAGGAGGAACCACCATTGCGGGGGTATCCCAACTGGAAAAAGCGGGATTTCGTTCGGCTTTAATTGAAGCGGTCAAAGCGGCGTCTCAACGGTCGAAAGAACTCGGAAGTTAATTGTAATCAGACGTTTAAAACTCCACCTCCTCATCAATGCAGGAGCAAATTTCTGCCTCAAAATTATAGGACTTTAATACATTTAAGGTTTCCTCCGCATTCTGTACCCAAAACCGACGACCAAAGCGAATCAATTGTTGAAGTTCGGGGAATAATTCACTCACAATTAATGCCGCAACGGGAATGATCGCTTGTTCCTGATGTCCTGATGAACATTCGATTAAACGTGCTTGTAGATTTTGCAATTTAGATTGATCTTCAATATCCGATAAAGGCAACCGCAGCAAAATCATAAACTCTGATGTTTCTGACGATAAATATTCCCGTTTAGGAGCTAATACATTTTCAACGACGGGTAGCAATTTTAGGGGTTGAATGGCATCAATAATTAACTGGGTTTTATCCTCTTGTTTATCGAGTTTTCCCTCAACAACGATAATCTCATTTTCACTGGGGAAGGGATCAATTTCTTGATAAGTTCGAGGAAAAACAATGGCTTCCATTTGTCCGGTTAAATCTTCGATTTGTAAGAATGCCATGCGATCGCCTTTTTTCGTCGTATGTAATTTAACGGCGGTTAACATGACCAAGACTTTCACCTTAGATTTTTTACTGACGACTTCAGCTAACGTTACCGCCTCTTCTACCACCACTGATTTTTGAATTGATTTTAAGGGATGTTCAGACACATAAAATCCTAACAATTCTTTCTCAAATTGCAGTTTTTCTTGAAGTGAAAAATCTGCTACTTTCGGATCGGGTTTAGGTGCATCTTCATAGGTTTTTGTAGTGGAAGATGTTCCTCCTCCTAATAAATCAAAAATACTTTGTTGACCCACTTCCCGATCTTTTAAACGACCTTGCGCCCAAGGAATTAATTTTTTCAAATGTTCAATTGCTTGTTGGCGGTTAGAAATAAACTGATCTAATGCGCCACATTTAATTAAGGATTCTAAGGCGCGACTGTTAACAGTTTGTAAGTTAATGCGATCGCACAAATCCGCCAAACTCTTAAATTCTCCCCCCTCCCGTCTGACGGATAACAAATGTTCAATTGCTCCTTCTCCAACATTTTTAACCGCAGAAAGTCCAAAAATAATCTGATTTCCAACGGGAGTAAAATCTAATTCTGAACGATTAATATCCGGCGGAACAACATCAATTCCTAAGTTCTTTTGGCAAGATTCAATATATTTTTGTACCTTATCCGTATCCCCACTATTTGCACTCAGTAACGCCGCCATATATTCAACGGGATAATTAGCTTTTAAATAAGCCGTTTGATAGGTAACGAATCCATAAGCCATTGAATGGGATTTATTAAAACAGTATTCAGCGAAAGCTAACATCTGATCAAACAAATGTTCAGCGATTTGTTTACTCACTCCATTTTTCGTTGAACCATCAATAAATGCTTCTCTTTGCTTCTGCATTTCTGATAGTTTCTTTTTCCCCATTGCTCGTCTTAATAAGTCCGCTTGACCTAACGAATACCCCGCTAAATCTTGCGCCATTTTCATAATTTGTTCTTGATAAACCAGAATTCCGTAGGTTTCCTGTAGAATCGATTGTAATAACGGATGTTCATATTCAATCGGGACTCTTCCGTGTTTGCGGTCAATAAATTTAGGGATTAATCCGGCATCTAACGGCCCCGGTCGATAAAATGCTAAAATTGAAGAAATATCCTCAATATTAGAAGGTTTTAAATCCCGAACAATTTGCCGCATTCCCGAAGATTCTAACTGAAAGATTCCCTCTAAATCTCCCCGTTCTAATAGCTTATAAGTTTGTTGAATATCTTTAGGGAGTTTTTTCACTTCCCCTTTCGCTAAAATTTGACAAGTTTTTCGTTCATCCGCAGGTAATTCATCGGGGTCAAGGGCAATGTTATGATTTTGGTTAATGAGTTCCGTTGCGCGTTTAATAATGGTTAGGTTTTTTAATCCTAAAAAGTCCATTTTTAACAATCCCAATGCCTCAATATCTTCCATAAAATATTGAGTAATGACTGCACCATCATTATTCCGTTGTAGAGGGACAATTTCATCTAAAGATTGTTTAGAAATCACCACCCCCGCCGCATGAACCCCGAAGGTTTTGTTCGTTCCTTCGATCCGAATTGCCATATCAATCCATTGCCGCACAGAAATCGTTCCCACTTCATCCCCAGCTTCATTTTTGATCGGAACTTCTTCGTTATCATAGGCTTCTTTAAATTCGGGCGCAGGGGTTTGATCGGAAATCATTACTTTTAATTTTGCAGGTTTCCCCCGTGAAACCGGAATTAATTTTGCCATTTGATCCGCTTTTCCATAGGAAATTCCTAACACCCTCGCCACATCTTTTAAAACGGCTTTAGACGTCATGCGGTTAAAGGTAATAATTTGTGCCACTTTATCTTCGCCGTATTTTCCGGTGACATATTTAATCATATCGTCCCGTCTTTCAATACAGAAATCTGTATCAATATCCGGCATTGATTTTCGTTCAGGATTTAAAAATCGTTCAAATAATAAGCCATGATGCACCGGATCAATATTGGTAATTCTTAACGCATAAGCGACTAAAGAACCCGCCGCCGAACCTCGTCCTGGCCCCACGGGAATATTGTTATCCCTCGCATATTTAATATAATCCCAAACCACTAAAAAGTAAGTGGAAAACCCCATCTGTTGCATCATTTTTAATTCATATTCTAAGCGCTCTTTATAGATAGGTTTAATCTCGCTTCGAGTTTTCGCTTTCAGCCGTTCTAATAATCCTTTCCAGGTCACTTCTTCTAAATATGTATCGGCGGTATGATCATGAGGAATTGGATAATCTGGGATGCGAGGTTCTCCTAAAATTCCCGTGTAGGGTTCCACTTTTTCAGCGACTTCTAGGGTATTGGCGATCGCTTCTTGAATCACATCATCCGGTAAATGATCTCTAAACAATTGCGCCATTTCTTCAGCAGATTTTAAATATTCTGTCCCGGAATAACGCATCCGTTTTTCTTCACTAATTAGCTTTTGCGTATTAATACAAAGTAACGCGTCATGGGCTTCAACATCATTACAAGAAATAAAATGAGAATCATTCGTTGCAACAATTTTAATCTTCAGTTCTCGACTTAATTTAACCAATTCTATATTCACGATTCGATCTTCAGGAGAACCATGATCTTGTATTTCTAAATAAAAATCATCTCCAAAGACTTCTTGATACCATTTTGCTGTTTTGACAGCCACATCTAACCGACCTTGTAAAATTGCTTGGGGAATTTCTCCACCTAAACAAGCACTGGTCACAATTAACCCTTCATGGTATTGTTTTAATAGTTCTTTATTAATACAGGGACGTGCAAAAATGCCTTTTCCTTGAAATCCTTTGAGGTGAGAAATTGTGGTTAATTTAACTAAATTTTTATAGCCTTGTGTATTTTTTGCTAAAACAACTTGATGGTATTTTTTTTGTCGTCCCTGCTGAACGGTAACATCCCCATTAATCACATACATTTCATTGCCAATAATGGGTTTAATCCCTTTTCCTCGACAAATTTTTAGTAATTCAATGGCACCGTACATAACCCCATGATCAGTGACAGCGATCGCAGGCATTCCTAATTCTAAAGCCCGATCAATTAACTGCGGTAGTTGGGATGCGCCATCCAGTAAACTATAATCACTATGAATATGTAAACCCACAAAAGACATTATATTTACCTCGTTTAACTTAATTTAGATTAATTTTAAAAAATAATGATTGATTTTCGTAATTCTAACACAATTTGGGCTTCTGTTTTAGTCGAAACCTTATCTCAATTAGGACTAAAAACAGCCGTTCTTTGTCCCGGTTCCCGTTCTACGCCTTTAACCCTTGCTTTTGCTCACCATTCTAACATTGAATCGATCCCAATTTTAGATGAACGGTCTGCCTCATTTTTTGCATTAGGAATTGCTAAACGTTCTGGTTTACCAACAGTCTTAGTTTGCACTTCAGGAACCGCAGGAGCAAATTTTTATCCGGCGGTTATTGAAGCCAAAGAAAGCCGAGTTCCCTTATTAATTTTAACCGCAGATCGTCCTCCTGAATTAAGAGATTGTCATGCCGGACAAACCGTTGATCAAGTTAAATTATATGGAAATTATCCGAATTTTCAAACCGAATTAACGGTTCCCGCTTTAGATTTAGGATTATTACGATATTTACGCCAAACCCTTATTTATGCTTGGGAACGAACTTTAACACCAATTCCGGGGATTGTTCACCTTAATATTCCCTTTCGTGATCCATTATATCCTGCTATTGAAACTGAAGCACAAGAATTTTCTAGTCAGTTTCCAGCGCATTTTTTTGCAAATATTAAAGTTAGCCAAACAGAGCAAAATAAAATTCAATCTTTTAATCATTTAGAAACTTGGAAAAATTGCTCAGAAGGAATTATTATTGCTGGAGTTAATCAACCTCAACATCCTCAAGTTTATTGTCAAGCGATCGCCCAACTTTCTCAAATTTTAAATTATCCTGTTTTAGCAGAAGGATTATCTCCTGTTAGAAACTATGCTCATTTGAACCCAAATTTAATTTCAACTTATGATTTGATTCTGCGAAATTCTAATTTAGCTCAAAAATTAACCCCTAAAATTGTGATTCAAATTGGAGATTTACCCACCAGTAAACAATTAAGAGCTTGGTTAGAAACGACAGAACCCGATTATTTTATTCTTGATCCAACTTATCAAAATTTAGATTCCTTACATGGAAAAACAACTCATATTCGCTATTCCCTAGAACAGATTCATCACTTTATAAAAAATGCTCTAATTCCTAAATCCTGTTCAAAATATTGCCAACTTTGGAAAGATTTAGAAGCAAAAACTAGATTTAATCTAAATCAAACCTTAGAAACGATTAATACTTTAATTGAACCTAAAGTTGCCTGGTTAATCTCTCAAATTCTACCCGCACAAACGCCTCTTTTTATTGCGAATAGTATGCCTGTGCGAGATGTAGAATATTTTTGGACTCCGAATAATTTACAAATACAACCCTTTTTTAATCGAGGGGCAAATGGTATTGATGGCACATTATCAACGGCTTTAGGAGTTGCTCATCGTCAACAAAGTAGTATTTTATTAACGGGAGATTTAGCTTTATTACACGATACCAATGGGTTTTTATTAAGGAATTACTTCACCGGACATTTAACGATTATTTTAATTAATAATAACGGTGGCGGAATTTTTGAAATGTTACCTATTTCTCAATTTGATCCCCCATTTGAAGAATTTTTTGCCACACCTCAAAACATTAATTTTGCTCAATTAACCAAAACTTACAATATTGATTATGAATTCATTCAATCTTGGGAACAGCTTAAACAACGGTTAAACCCTCTTCCAAATCATGGAATTCGCATTTTAGAAATTCAAACCAACCGCAAAATTGATAGCCAATGGCGCAAAGAGCATTTAGGCAAATTTTCAACCGTTTTGTAGGACGATGCTCTGCCCATCATTCCCTAAATCCTAATATTTTAAATAATTAAAGATTCAATATTTTCTATAATTAATGAGCTTTTGATGGGCAGAGCATCGTCCTACCTTAAGCTTCACTTAATAGCGGATCTAATTTTCCTTCTCCATCTAATTGATAGAGATCATCACATCCGCCGATATGTTGATTATTAATAAAAATTTGGGGAACAGTACGTCGCCCATTCGCACGTTCTGCCATATTCCCCCGTGCGACTTCATCCCCATCAATTTTATATTCTGTAAAATTAACCCCTTTCCACCATAATAAGAGTTTGGCGCGAATACAATAGGGGCAAGTTTGCCAAGTATAGATTTCTACGTTTGCTTTAATGCGTTCAGGATGGCGATTAAACAGTGAATTAAGAGCGTCTAACATAGGAACTTATGAAAATTTACAATATCTATCGTAAAGTTTAGCAAATTTATCTAGCTTTTTACCTCAACATTCTAATTAAATTGTTTGAGTTTTGCTTTCATTTTATTCATTTGCTTAAATTCCTTCAACATCAGGTTATAATAATGTAAGGTAAACAGAAGATTAATAATAAAAAAAGCTAAGGTTAAAATAAATCTAAATACCGTAGGAAACGTGAACTCGGAAATCATGGTAAAAATCGAGAACACAATCGAGCAAAGACCAAATCCGGCAGCAAAGGAACTGAGAATAAGTAGACGAACTTTAGCCATCATGGAGCAACTATTTTAAGAATAAATAGAATTTCAGTAAGCCTTAACAATCCCGTATCCCTTTATTCTCTCGCTAAAAATTTTAATTGTATGAAAACATCCTAAAGGACAACGATGCAGCAATCGTTGATTCAAACTTTGAGATTTTAAATCAGGATTTGTCAGTTCAATCCTTACTTGTTATCAGTCAAGCTGATTAAAACTATTCAACCGTTTGCTACCAGAGCTAATGTGAACTACCTACACTGACCTGACGGAGAACGAGAACAATTTAATAGGGATTGGATGTAAGTCCTCGCGGAAACTCGTTACTACTATACAGCGAAATGATAATCGATGGCTGATCGGTTCGGAGTTTTTTTAATCTTTGTCTAAAATAGGGGCTTTCCATCAGTTAATTGAAGCCAAGATTGACTTCTAACAAAAAGCCCCCACTCCTCAACCCATAAAATGTCTGCTTTACATTTTGTCTAATTCCTTTTTTAATAGTTCCAATTCATCATCAACGGGAGCAGCACTAGATTTAGAGGTTTGACCCGGAGGAAGAACAGGTGCTTGTCCGCTCACTTGCGCTTTGAGAAGCATCAGTTCGTCATCGACATCACTTCCACTTTCCAACGCTGCAAATTGACTTTCTAAATCCGATCCTGCCAGTTCTCCTGCGGCTTGGGAACGCGCTTCCAACTGCATAACTTTTTCTTCCATGCGCTCAAAAGCAGCAATTGAACCCGTAGGATTAATTCCACCAATCATATTTTGCAACTGTTCATTGGCTTTAGCCGCTTGCGCCCTTGCCTTGAGCATATTTTTCTTCGTCTTGGCTTCGGAGATTTTGCTCTCCAACTGGATCAAGTTCCGTCTTAAAGCGTCCACCTGAGCCGTTTGTTGATCGAGGGTAACTTTAATCGTATTAGCGGTTTCTACATAGCCTTTTTTGCGTTGTAAGGCTTCTCTAGCTAAGGCTTCATCCCCTTTCCGCAAGGCTAACTCAGCACGAGCTTGCCATTGATTGGCTTGGGTCTGGGCTTGATTATATTGTTGCTCACTACGTTTCTGACTGGCGATCGCTGAGGCTACAGCTTGACGCAGTTGCACTAAGTCCTCCTGCATATCGGCAACAGCCTGTTCAAGAATCTTTTCTGGATCTTCTGCTTTGCTGACCAGATCGTTCAAGTTGGCTCTGACGAGTCGGCCCAGTCGATCAAATAGTCCCATGATGCTATTTTCCTTAGAGGTATATGAGTAGATTATAAAAAATAAGCTCTCTGCCTTCATCTGCTGGATGAAATTTATCGAGCCAAGGGAAACTGTGATCATTTATATAGCAGCTATACAGGAGGCAGGAGGCAGGAAGGAAAAGCTTGGAAAATCAGCATTCGAGCTTTTTATCATGTCCTAATCGTCCTGGTCACTGCTATATATCCAGTTTAACGTTTGTTGTTCTGGGAATGCTACAAGAGCGGAGAGAGTGGGGCAGCAGGGGAGGCGGGGGGAGCAGGGGAAGTAGGGGAAGAAACTTTTTAACTTATTTTCTATTCCCTGTTCCCAATCAATCGCAGTTCCCTGTTCCCTCTTCATTCTTAATTCTTAATTCCTTTTTTAGGGATTCTAATTCTGTCTCAACATCTTGTGATTCTAGTAGGGGTGATTTTTGATCAAATTCTTTTGGGTTGAGTTGTTTTAAGGCTTGAGATTGGGCTTCTATGTCGGTTACTTTTTCTTCTAAATGCTCAAAAATGTTGAGGACATTGTTCGGATTAAAATGATCCGCAAATTGGTTGAACTGTTCAACCGCTTGAACAGAACGAACACGGGCAATATACAGATCTTTTCTAGCTTTGGCTTCACTAATTCTGCCTTCGAGCGATCGCATATTCTCCTTAAGATAATCAACGATTTGGCGATGTTGTTCTAGTTGACGATTCATCACGATCGCCATTTCTAAATACGATTTTCGGCGCATCAGTGCTTCTCTAGCCAATTGTTCTTCCCCTTTATTTAAGGCTAACTGCGCCCGTCCATACCATTCTTCAGCAATTGTTTGTGTTTGTTTGTAATCTCGTTCTGTGCGTTTTTGAGTGGCGATCGCCTCGGCTATTCCTTGTCGTAGATCAATCAGATCGTCTTGCATTTCCAATAGCTTCTGCTCCAGAATTCTTTCTGGATCTTCCAGTTCCCGCATCAACGCATTGACATTAGCACGAACAATTTGCCAAACGCGATTCAACATAATACAGTAATCAGTAATCAGTAATCAGTAATCAGTAATCAGTAAAACAGTAAGCGGTCAAAGTAATTCTCGAAAACTGCTATCAAACTACAAAGTAATAAAACCTGTACGGGCGGGATCTTACGTCCGGTAAGTTATCGGTTTTTCTCATAAATTTCTGCCCGTTCATATCCAGCCTCTATTGATTACTGATTACTGATTACTGATTACTGATTTTTAATTCTGCGTTGGAATATCGTAATGAGCGGCAATGCCTTGGACTTGCAGTTCTTCAACGAGACGTTTAGCGTCATTAGCATTTCCTAACGCACCCAATTGGATTTTTTTGCCTGTTTTAAAATCTCCAACATAGGCATCAGAAACCACCTCCCGTGCTTGCTCAAACGAGCGCTCATCTTTATAATCCACCACAACATAATAGTAACCATCCTGGGATTGAATCGGTGTTGTTGCTTTTTTAGGAGCCGTAACGGTAGCGGAGGTTGTCGGGGTTGTTGTGGCTGTTGAACCGCCACCCGGTTGCAGCGTTGGTGCGGGTGCGGGAGAGACAGGAACCGTTGTCGCTGGTGCTGGAATGGTCGGTTTAGGTTGGGGTAAAAGTTCTCGGCTGAGATTATTCATCCCCGGATCATTGGGAGAGGGTACCGGATTCGATGGAGACGGAACCGTTGTCGCTGGAGGCGGAGGAACAGGATTAGCGGTTGCTGGGGTTGGGAGGGGGCTGGGACTGGGGTTAATATGGCTGAGGGAATCTAAATCCAGTTGTACAAACTCTTTAGCCGCTAAGTTAGGAGACTGGGACTCAAGGGGGGGAACAGTTTCTGTCTGAGCAGGTACAGCAGGGGTCGGAGGATTATTCGTTTGGGCGGTTTGAGAAGTTCCCGGGAAAAATCGATCTAAACCTAAACTGGTTCGACCGGACGTTGAAAAAATTACCGTACTTAATGCGGCACAGGACAGCAAAAACAACAACATGGAGAGAATCCCAACCGGAGTCAACAAGCTAGCCAGCAAGCTTCGTTGTTGAGGGTTGAAAGAACGACGCTCTTCTATACTTTTAATCAGGGCTTCTGTTGATTCCAAATAGCCTTCTGATGGCGTTGACCCCGTGGAGGGCGGGGTGAGGGTAAAGCTAACCGGAGGCTCACCATTCGGTTTGGGTACAGAACCATTAGAGACACGAGCAGCAACCGCTAACGGTGCAGGCTCCCCTGGAACAACGGTTTCCCAACCAGAAGCAGTGGATTTCGGTTCAAATAATTTCCCCTGGGAAGCGGCTTGCTCATCATTAGCGACCGTAACGACATCAGGAACTTTCTCCAGTTTTTGCTTTGGTGACTCCGTTTCATCAGTTGAGCTTTGTTTAGCCCGTCTTCGATAGCGCCGATAACGGGTTAATTCTTGCTCTCGTTGCACGTCTAAACAGCCTAAAACCGCTTTCAGTTCAGGCTTCAATTCAAACTGTGGGGATTGAGGGGACTTCACCCCAGACGGTTGACTCATTTTTTATACTCCTACCCGCTTAGTATCAATTTTAGAATAGGGTTTCTAATTTGAAATTTTGAATAGGGAACTGGCAATGGGGACTAGCAGGAATGCTATGGGCTAACTGCTGATCGTTAATTTACCCTAACAAGCCAGTTTAAACATATTTTGTCCATTCCGCTAATCTTCTCTGATCAATGCAATCTCTGAACCATGTTTTAAATCGTCTCAAATCTCAGATTCTCACGCCTGAACAACAACAATTTCAAATGCTCTGCAATTGTTGGCCGGAAGTGGTGGGGAATCCGGCGGCTCAATATACTCGTCCCATTGCTATTCATCGTGGCGTGTTGCAGGTGGCGACGGCTAGTTCTACGTGGTCACAAGATTTAACGTTACGACGGATGCAAATTCTCCACAAATTAAATCAGCGGCTTCTGTCACCGTTACAAGAGATTCGATTTGCGACGGGTCAATGGCGAGAAAAACCACACCGGGATCAACAAATGCTGCCTGATTCTCCCCCAGATGAAATCGAGCAGTTATGGGAACAACACCCCAGCCGGATTTCGATAGGTTATCGGATCAATCATTCTCTTAAGCTTGATCCCCCTGGGTCTGCTTCTGCTGTCAATACATTTCAACAATGGGCGGAAACCATCAAGGAGCGATCGCAACATTTACCGATTTGCCCCCAATGCAACTGTCCTACCCCCGCTGGAGAATTGGAACGTTGGTCGGTCTGTGGTTTGTGTGCGATCAAAGATTGGCATTAAGCCAAGACCTAATCTCTATCTTTAGATAGATACTTCTTGAGTTTCAACGGGCTTTCTACGGATACATTAAATTTCACCGTCTCCAATTTTACGTTGATCCCCATGTGGTTTAGACTTTTAATAGTCCTTGCCAGTCTGTCCACAATTTTTACTTCGCTTTATGTTTATGTATCTATTTTTAAAGCAAAAATAAAAGAAGTATTAAGCTAAAAATACAGTAAAATCTAGCTCGAAAGCCGATAGCAACTACGTTTGCACCCCAAAAGACCTGATCCCCGCATAGCCGACAATTAAATTCAGGTACTATTCTTGCTTGGGGAGCTTAACATGGAAACGGGTAATTTGATCTCGGTCTGCCGGCTTTGCCAGAACTATACACCCGAAGGTCATCGTGGAGGCCATTGTCAACTCCTCGAAGTTTCCGTGAAAGGCAGTTGGAAATCCTGCCAAATGGCGATCCCCGCTTTTGCCCCTTCTTGGGAAGCCATTGAGAATCTGATCACTTTACAGGTGGAAACTCCCTTATTGCGCGAAGTCTTTCCTGTTGATCATTCTCTCATAGAAGTTTCTGAACTCAACACTTCAGACCGTTTAGTTGAACAGCCTGTTCCCTCAGTCCGGGTGTAATTCCGCTAGGGAAGCCAGGGATATTGGCGAAAATTCGGCGGTCTTTTTTCCAAAAACGCTTGTTTGCCTTCTGTCCCTTCTTCCGTCATGTAATACAGTAACGTCGCATTTCCAGCAAGTTCCTGTAAGCCCGCTTGACCATCACAATCCGCATTAAACGCGGCTTTCAAACAACGAATCGCAATCGGGCTTTTCTCTAAGATTTCATTCGCCCATTGAATTCCTTCTGCTTCCAACTGTTCCACAGGAACAATACAATTAATTAACCCCATCTCTAACGCTTGTTGGGCATTATATTGGCGACACAAATACCAAATTTCACGAGCTTTTTTCTGACCCACAATTCGAGCTAAATAACTCGCCCCAAACCCGCCATCAAAACTTCCCACTTTAGGCCCGGTTTGACCAAAAATGGCGTTATCTGCGGCGATCGTTAAATCACAAATTAAATGTAAAACATGACCCCCACCAATCGCGTATCCCGCCACCAAAGCAATCACGACTTTGGGCATAGTGCGGATTAACCGTTGTAAATCTAAAACATTTAAGCGGGGAATGCCAACATCATCAATATATCCGGCTTCTCCCCGAACACTTTGATCTCCCCCTGCACAGAAAGCATATTTGCCATCCGTATGGGGGCCAGCCCCGGTGAACAACACCACGCCAATATTAACGTCCTCACGGGCATCACAAAAGGCATCATACAGTTCAAACACCGTCTTGGGTCTAAACGCATTCCGTTTATGAGGACGGTTAATCGTGATTTTGGCGATCCCATCCGCCTTGTGATACAGGATATCTTCGTAAGTTTTGGCGATTTGCCATTCAACGGACATTGTTACAAACCCGAATAATAGGGACAAGGGGAGAATTAAGAATTAAGAATTAAGAATTGTAGTCAGACCTTTAGGGCTTAAACGGATACAATTCTTAGGAATCAATGCCTTATTTTAAGTTTAGAGTTGATTGTTAAATTATTAATTGTTAACGGTTTTAAATTTATTTTTTCAGATGTGGACATCAGTATGAATAATAAACAACAACTCTAAATTAGCTACTAATTCTTAATTTTCAATTCTCAATTCTTAATTCTTAATTCTTCATTCTACCAAGTAATCGGTACTTATTCTGGCAGCCCTATTAAACCGCCTGTTCCGGGAACAACTTCGCCAATTTGATACGCTGCAATATTTTGGCTGTCAAACCAGTTGAGGGTAGATTGAGCTTGTTCAGGTGGAACCAGCACAACAAAACCGATCCCCATGTTAAAGGTATCAAATAAAGCGGGTAAACTTACCTCTCCAGCTTGAGCCAGCCAATTAAAAATCGGGAGAACGGGCCAACTATTGGGATCGATTTGTATCGCTTGTCCAGTTCCTAAACATCTCGGTAAATTTTCCGGTAAACCGCCTCCGGTAATATGAGCCATGCCATGAATGTCTAACCCGTTGCGAAGTCCTTGCAGAATCGGTTTAACATAAATGCGGGTTGGAGTTAAACACAATTCGCCGATGGATTGTCCCCCCAAGACTTCGGGACGATCCTCCCAACTAAACCCCCCAGCACTGACCACTTTCCGCACTAAACTAAAGCCATTACTATGGACTCCACTACTGGCTAACCCAATCGCCACGTCCCCGACTTGTACCTGGGAACCCGTCAACATCTGGCTTTTTTCAACAATCCCGACACAAAAACCCGCCATGTCATACTCTCCAGGTTGATAAAATCCTGGCATTTCTGCGGTTTCTCCCCCTAATAGGCTACATCCCGCTTGATGACAACCTTCCGTAATTCCCGCCACCACTTGGGTTAATTGTTCAGAATCTAACTTTCCCGTTGCTAAATAATCTAAAAAAAACAACGGTTCCGCGCCACAAGTTAGCACGTCATTGACGCACATTGCCACCAAATCAATCCCAACCGTATCGTGACGATTCAATGCCGTTGCGAGTTTTAACTTAGTTCCGACCCCATCCGTTCCTGACACCAAAATCGGTTCTCGATACCCTGAAGGAAGGGCAAAACAGCCCCCAAACCCTCCTAATCCTCCTAACACTTCCGGTCGATAAGTTCGCTGCACCATGTCACGGATGCGCTCAACAAAATCTCGACCTGCTTGAATATCTACACCAGCCTCTCGATAATCCATAGTTCATTAATTTGCAAGCAATTAGTAATCATAAATCAAGAGTTCGTCAACACACCTATAAGAAAATTCAATCAAAACCTTGATCACACCATTTTCTATTGAGTAAAAATCTCTAAACCTATTGATAGATAAGGATTTTGTCCTCAAACTGAACAGTTTAGTCTCTACAAAAATCTCTTGATCCCGTAGATTCTACTGATCCCCAAATTTCAAAGTTCATGTTACTCTGTTGCAGTTCCTCAAACAAAGGTGAATGCGGAACGAGTGTGAGTTGATGCCTTGATCTCCCTGAATTCTCATGCCAAGAGCGACGAGAGATCAAAGCAGTAAATTTTCAACTCGATCAACCAGCAGTTTTGAGAATGGATTTATGAAACATCAACTTTGGAGTAGTCTCACAGTAGCAGCAATTCTAGTTCCTGTTCTGAGTTTAAACTCCTCCAGCCACGCTGAATCCAATTCAGCGTCAAACTCTAACTTAGGTATGAACCATCAAAAAATCCTTTCTGATTTTCATACCCCAGCCAACCCCTCCCTGTCGATCACACCTGACGAGCAGGGTTCTCCAATTCCCACACCTCAAACTGAACCGATCCAAGTGGTCAAAGTTGGAGAATATCAATCCCAAAGCGATGCCAGTTTAAACCCAGAGTCGGTTGCCAAAATCAAAGCTCATGAATTAAATCAACAGCAAGCCGCAACCCTCTATGTTCGCAATATTCCCGTTTTAACCTTTGTCAAAAACGCCCCAAACGACACTAAAACGGGAACAACACCCACCAGCCAAACCATTAAAGTCGGCACTCGCGCTGATCAATTTAGCCCCTCCACCCCAGTCACGCCGACTACTGCCTCAACCCAGACTGATCCGGTTTCACGAGCCACCCAAGTCGCTGCCCAAATTAATCAACTCATTCAGAATAATTTTGATGCTGATAGCATCCGAGTGCGATGGGATGCCGAACGAGAACGTTACTTGATAGAAGTCGCAGGCGAAGAATTAGTCACCATTGATTCCCAAACTATTTTACCCGATACCACTAACGATACTGCTGTAGATGCCCTGCAAGCCACCAATCGGCTCAGACGACAAATGGGCAATGCAGCCCCCCTCAAGAAGATTGAAAATGATCCGAAAGAAATTGCCCAAAACTTTAGTCCGACGGTCGCCGCCGGCTTCCTATTCCAACGGATTACAGGATGGGCTTCTTGGTATGGCCCAGGCTTTGATGGCAATCAAACGGCCAGTGGTGAAATTTTTGATCAATATGAATTAACCGCCGCCCATCCGTCATTACCCTTTGGAACAGTTGTCCGAGTCACTAATCAAGATAATGGCCAATCGGTGGTGGTTAGGATTAATGATCGTGGCCCCTATGCCGGAGGGAGGGTGATTGATTTATCCAAAGCAGCGGCTCAAGCATTAGGGATGATGAGCAGTGGGGTGGCTCCGGTACAAATTGATGTGTTGACGGCGATGCCGTAATTCCGTACCATCAAATTGCCGACTCCCTGACCCGTGAATTATGCGTCTGTTGACTAGCGTTGCCGCGTTGCGGTGTTATCTTCGTCGAGAGCGATCGCTTCATCCCCAAGCGGCAATTGGTCTAGTGCCGACGATGGGTAATTTGCATCAAGCCCATCTTAGCTTAATCCAACGGGCTCGATCTGAAAATGGCATTGTTGTGGTGAGTATTTTTGTGAATCCTCTGCAATTTGGGCCCAATGAGGATTTGCAAAAATACCCTCGTTCTTTAGAGCAGGATTTACAACAGTGTGAACAACTCGGCATTGATGTGGTATTTGCCCCGTCCGTGTCGGAAATGTATCCCGCCTCTGACGGACAACAGCACGACCAAACGACGGTTATTCCCCCAGCCTCAATGGCATCAGGATTATGTGGAGGATCTCGCCCTGGTCATTTTCAAGGGGTCGCAACGGTTGTGGCTAAACTTTTTAATTTAGTTCAACCCGATCGCGCCTATTTTGGCCAAAAAGACGCTCAACAATTAGCCATTATTCAACGCTTAGTGGCGGATTTAAACTGGCCGATTGAAATTGTCCCCTGTCCGATTGTGCGGGAACCATCAGGACTGGCTTATAGTTCTCGGAATCAATATTTGACCGCCCAGGAAAAACAGCAAGCAACCATATTATATCGAGCTTTAAATCGGGGAATTGATGTTTTTAAACAGGGAGAATACGCCACAGAACTTATTAAAACGGCAGTTCACCAGGAATTAGCAACGGAACCTAATATTAACGTTGAGTATGTCGAGTTAGTCGAACCTACCACGTTAACGCCTCTGGAAACGGTCGAAACCGCAGGGTTATTGGCAATTGCTGCCCGAATTGGAACCACTCGTTTAATTGATAATGTCGTCCTTCGCAACCGTAAACCGATTATTGCGATTGATGGCCCTGCCGGAGCCGGAAAATCCACAGTAACGCGCCAGATTGCAGAACAGTTAAAGTTACTGTATCTCGATACGGGGGCGATGTATCGGGCAGTGACTTGGTTAGTCTTAGAATCAGGAATTGCCATCGACGATGAACCCGCCATTGCCGAATTAGTCAATCATTGTCAAATTCAATTACTCCGAGAGCAAGATCAGTTGAGAACCGTCATTAATGATCAGGATGTCACAGAAGCAATTCGCTCACTGAAAGTAACAGCGAATGTTTCAGCTATTGCGGCTCAACCTCCGGTTCGTCAAGCCTTGGTTAAACAACAAAAAGTCTTTGGTGGTCAAGGAGGAATTGTTGCTGAAGGTCGAGACATTGGAACTGTTGTATTTCCTGATGCAGAATTAAAAATTTTCCTCACCGCTTCTCCCCAAGAACGAGCGAAACGCCGCCTTTTAGAATTACAACAAAAAGGGGAAACCGATATTAACCTTGAACAACTTGAACAAGATATTATCCGACGGGATGAGATGGACAGTAAACGCCTGATCTCTCCCTTAAGAAAAGCTCCCGATGCCATTGAAGTCCAAACCGATCATCTCAGCATTCCACAAGTAATTGAACAAATCCTCAAGTTATATCAAGAAAAAATTCAATAAGGATAGAGGGAGACAAGAAGACAAGCAGAGTATTTTTCCTCCGTTCTTCCTTTTTCCTTCTGCCTAAGAGCGCTCACTGCCTCCTGCCTTCAATTCTTAATTCTGTTATAACTTTTTATATCAATGAGTCTTCCCGTTAATACTCATTTGCTTTAGTATTTTAAGTTGCTATCTAAATCAGCGATTAGTTATAAGCTGAAACCTTGATAGCTTAATCCCCGCTTGCTCATCGCTCATATCTGGTGTGAAGGAGAAATAACGTGGCTCAGTATAGTCCCAGCCTGCGACAACAAAAGGTTGCTTTGTTCGCGTTTGTGGCTGCAACGGCAAGTTTTATGATGGGTGTGATGTTACCTGTAAATCTTCGGTTTGAGCGAGCATCCAAATACACGGTTGCTCCTGTTGCTCAAAAACCCCAACCCAGTCCTCCTCAAGCAGCCTCCCCAACTGCGATCGCTTCACCCTCTGCTTCTGCGTCTCCTTCTCCCCAGAGTTCCTCTGAACCTCAGCCTCAACCTTTACTAAGTGGGTTAACGGTAAAAACTGCGATCGCTCAAAAAGTTAAAGGGTTAGAAAATACCTTCGCTCAACTCGACAGTCAACGATTTAACTATTCTATTCCTGAACAATTCCAAGGAAAAACTATTAAAGAAGTTAAAGTCAGTGATGCTAAAAAAGTAATTGCCTTAACCTTTGATGATGGCCCTTGGCCTAAGAGTACCGAACAAATTTTAGAGATTTTAAAAGAACATAATGTTAAAGCCACATTTTTTTGGGTGGGGCAAGCCTTAAGTAATCATCGAGAAATTGCTCAAAAAGTTGTCAGTGAAAATCATACTATTGCTAACCATACTTGGAGCCATCGTTATGGAAAATTCAGCCGAGAAGCAGCCAGCCAAGAAATTGAAAAAACGGCTAAATTAATCGAAGAAATAACAGGAGTAACAAGCCCGATCTTCCGTCCTCCGGGAGGCGTTTTAGATAATGGGTTAGTCGATTATGTTTTTGAACAAAATTATGTCAATGTTATGTGGTCAGTAGACTCTAGGGATTGGCGTTCATCATCT
>JBMDYE010000047.1:0-5222 GCA_048595135.1 Planktothrix sp.
ACTACGGGTCACGTAGGAACCTGGATCTTAGATCCGAACGCTTCTGGAGATTCGACCGCTACTCAGGTTGGAGAAATCCTGTCTGAGCAAGTTGGGTCTGTGAACGAAGAATCCTCGTGTCTTTAGACCGAGGAGTGTCAAGACAACACCCTTTTCAGTCATCAGGCTTATGAAACGGAGAATTCTAGCGAGTGTGGTACTGTTTGTTACCCTGAGTCCTCTGACTCCAGCCCAAGCAGAAAATTTAGAACATACTCAACAACTACTGACCACCAAACAATGCCCCAATTGCGACCTGAGCAATGCTGGGTTAGTCTTAGCGAATTTAGTGGGGGCGAACCTCACAGGGGCCAATCTTGTTGGCGCCAATTTGAGCCGTGCTAACTTAAGTGGAGCAGATCTGCGAGGGGCGAACCTCACAGGGGCGAGTTTATTTGGGGCGAATTTAATCGGAGCGAACTTAACGGGAGCCATTTTAAATGGTACGGACTTACGAAGTGCCTATCTCACAAATGCTATTCTTGAAACCACTAATATTAGTAATGCTCAGTTAATTGGGGTGCAAGGACTGCCTTCTAGTACAGGAAGTGCAGAGGATTTTTATCGCTTAGGGGTGGAAGAAGCAAAAGCCGGAAATTATGTGAATGCGATTGATTTATATAATCAAGCTTTGCGGATGAAACCCAATTTAGCTGTTGCTTTTTTTGCCCGGAGTATGGCGCGTGCAGATTTAGGAGATTTAACCGGAGCTTTAGGGGATGCTAAACAAGCTCAACAACTTTATCAAACATTAGGTTCAGCCGAAGGCGAACAAGTTTCCCAACAGTTAGTGACGCTGTTAGAAACCCGTTTAAATCCTCCAAAAGTTGAAGCAAAAGGAAATTTCTTGGGGTCTTTAGGTTCAATGGCTCCGATGTTATTAAGGCTGTTATTTTAACGGTTTTCACGTTATCTCAGGGGCAGAAATTAACAAATTTAGGGAAGTCGGGAGTTTGAAGAAAAACTATTTCCGATCGCTGTTAGTTCTATTGTTGATCAAATTTACACAAAAACCCAAGATCCCAACTTTTTAAACTAAAAAATTGGGTATTATTTGCAAAATATCAATGATAAACTTGGGTTTTGTGTAATAATTAATTAACTTTAAAATTTAACCATCCTACCACCGCTTCACTGATATTATTGAGGGAGTAAATCGATGAGCGAGAAGAAAAATAAATCCTTTTGGGGTTCTATTGGTCAAAAAGCCGATCACTTAAAAGAAACGGTGAGTCAAAAAGCTGTAAAAGCCAGTAAATCCGTCACTGAAAAAGCGACCGAAGCCGCTAAACAGTCCGTTTCTCAAGTGGGAGAAACCATTACGAATAAAGCCTCAGAAGCTGGAAAAACCATCACCGGAAAAGCGACCGAAGCGAAAAATAATTTAATGGATACAGCCACTCATTCTGTAGAATCAACCTTTAAAAAAGGTCAAGATTGGCTCGATCATTTTACTTCCAATATTGAATCCCCCATCTCTAACTCAAATGAGCCTGATTGGAGTTTAGACGAACTTTATCATATTTTTATTTCCTATTATACGGCTAGTCAAGGTGGCAACCAAACGGTTACTTTAAAAACAGGAAAAACCTACACCGTTAGAATTCCGCCCAACCCAACAGAAGGGTCAAATTTACGGATGAAAGGCTGTGGGGTTGAGGGGAATGATGCGTTTTTAGTGCTGCATACGTTCTATAATCGAGATCTTAATATTGATCGACAAGTGACCAGCTTAGTCAATCAATCTCCCCTATATGAACAAACAAAAATTAGATGTTTAGACGCTTATAATCGTTTGAATAATGCTCAAGCTACTGAGGATTTTGCCGCTTTAGATTTATTAGACTATTTGGTCTTAACGTCTAAACTTTATTCAGAATTAGGTCAACGGTATATTATTGCCAGTCATCATTCCCGTTCTTTGGGAATAGAACAATGTTTAGAAACAGCTTTAGAAGCCTCGGAGTTAGAACTTTCTCAACAACATCGGTTAAAAGGAATTTATCATTATATTCGTTCCGGGGAAGCGGTTCCTGATTTAGACGCGTTAACTCAAATTGATACGATTATTTTTAATTCTGCCTTGAACCCTGACTTGAAAAAATATTATCTACGCGGTAGTATCACCTCAAGGGTTTTAACGTTAGATATCTTGATTATTAATGGAATTTATAATCAAGGAAATTGGTCAGAAGCGGAGAAAAAGAGAATCGCTAAAACCTATATCCAAGTGCGGGAAGGACAACCCGTTAGTGATGTTTTAAGCTGGCAACTGTTAGATGAATGGTTTAAAACAGCATTAATTCCCGTAGCAGCTAAAGTGGTTTATCAGTTAATTCGAGAGGGAGAACTGGATCTCAATGATGAGTTTATGGGAAATGACTATATCGAAGCCTTTCAAACTATTCAACAGGTGATAGAGTCGCTTTCAACTCAAACCAAAGATTGTCCAGCCACAGAAATTAATGCGATTAATATTGCTGAAGTTAAAATTGATCGGTTAGCGGAAAAATCCTATCATTCGGTTTCTAGAGGGGGGTTAGGTTTATTATCGGGAAATTTGATGATTAGAGGCGCAGTTCCTTTGATTGAAACGACCGCAAAAGTGGCGATCGCAACCGTTGCCCAATTTCCCCTCAAAGACAAATTACAATTAGGAATTCAAGCGATCACAGAAGCTGGAATTCAATCTTCTGCCCAAGGCAATAATTGGATGGCTGTGGGTTCATTTGGCGGAACAGAAACACGCATCAGTCATTTATCGGGTGCTGCCTTTTATCGTGCGTTTTTAATGGAAATTGAAGGATTAAATGGCATTGCCGAACCCGCTCCTCCTAAATCCATTTCTCAAGGTTTAGGATTGTTAAATTTGTTGAAAGGGAAACAAGATAAACAACGAATTATTCAAGATTTAGAAACTCGAATGTATCGTTAAAAATATAGAAACTGGGTTTCTCAGCCTCATTGTGTAGAGGAAACAGTTTTTGTTCAGAAACCCGGTTTTTTGCCCTTTCAGGGTAAAATATTACTGTGGAAAAATAAAATGGAAATTTTCTCATGTCTTTAGAAACCAATACAACAGGCGCCGATGCCATTGATGTCGCAATTGCAAAAGGAATTGATTTTGATGGCACACCGATTCCTGAAGCAAAACTGAATTTATACAATGACGTGATGGGTTTAGAAGCCGGGAGACAACGCAGTGGAGTTAGCAATACCATGCGGTCTCGAATTGTTCGCATTGGAGCCAAACACATCGCCAAAGATGAACTCAATCAAAAATTAATCGATGCCGGATTTCAACCGTTAAAAGAAAAAGAAATTATCTTCTATTATGGAGACAAATAAGAATTAAGAATTAAGAATTAAGAATTAAGAATTAAGAATAAGAAATTCTCCCTTATATCCTTATATCCCTCCGCTCCCTCCGCTCCCCCTGCTCCCTCCGCTCCTTGTCCTATTCCTCTTCCCAGAACAGTGCGATCGCAAATTGAACCAATTCCCCCATTAACGAAGCTCGTTCAGCCGGAGTGGCTATTTTTTCCCAACGTAATAAACTCGCTTTAAATAGGGGTTCCTTTTGAGCGCGTTGTAAAATTCCTTGAATAATCACTTGATGTTGAAGATCTGCCGTTTCTACCTGATTGATTTGTAAAAAATCCAGTAACCGTTGCACACTCATAACAAATTTTTTCGGTTCCTGAGATTGTAAAATCGACTGAATTTGACGAGAAACTTCTTTCAGTAGAGCTTGGCGATTTTCCGATTCTGAAGCCATTAAGCTAGATTGAGGCGCTTCGGGTATGCTTTCTAAGTCTACTTTGGCATTAAAAATTGGAACTTCTAAATTTAATAAATTAAAAATCTCCGTTTGTTTTTCTGAAACCCGTTTCACCATTTCAGGATAACGGTTTAAAATTTGTGTTGCTAAAAGTTTAGCATTCACCGCATGATTGACATTCAAAGACATCACATAACCCTCCCCTTGTGCTGCAAATCCTTGGATGGTTAGCTTCAGTTCATGGCTTTCCTGCTCCACTTGTGTTAAGGTATAAACTAACGCATCCCAAACGGGATATTCTCTAAATTCAATCGTCACTAAATTACTCTCTTCCTGCGATTCTTGACCGAATTCTCCGGGTAAAAAATTGCGATCGCTTGGATAACGATTTCTCGGTTTTTTTGTCGTATAATCAAACTCGGTATAAACATATTCACAATCGGTTTTTGACAGGTCAATTTCCGATGTTTCCCAGTTATGAATACAACATCCCGTTAACTTTGCCGCTTCTAAATTTGTTCTAATAAAATGACTTTCAATTAATAACCCATCCCTTAAATCTGCTTCGCTTAAAATCGCATCACTAAGATAGCAACCGCTTAAATCAGCCTTTCTTAAATCCGCGCCTCGCAGATTCGCTTCCGTTAAATTAGCCCATAATAGATAAACTTCCTGTAAATTCGCCCGCAACAAATACGCCTTTTTAAAACTAGCTTTTAATAAATAAGCTCCCGTTAAATTTCCTCGGCTTAAATCAGCCCCATCTAATACTGCTTCCGTTACATCTGCCCCCGTTAATATCACTCGGTGCATATCAGCACCACTTAAATTAACAGACCGCAAGGTTGCTCCATTTAAATCAGCTTCCGTTAAATTAACACGAGTTAATATCGCATCTTTTAAATTAGCTCCCCTTAAATGGGCTTCTCGTAAATTAGCTCCCGTTAATTGCGCCGAAATTAAACTAGCCTGGTTTAAATTGGCTTCCATTAATTCCGCGTTAATTAAAATTGCCTTATTCAGCTTGGCCTGTTCTAAATTAATTTGATCTAACTTGGCTTCCGTTAAATTCGCATTGCTTAAATCAGCTTCTGTTAAAATTGCCCAATTAAAATCTGCTTTTGTTAACGTGGTAAAACGCAAATCCGCCTTCGCTAAATTGGCACCACTTAAATTGGCTTGGTTGAGATTACTCCGCGTTAACAGAATGTGGCGTAAATCCGCTTTCCGAAAACAAGCCCCCATCAATTGAGCTTGATTTACCACCGCCCAACTCAAGTTAGCACCCGTTAAGTTCGCACCGGTGAGGTCAATATCTTGCAAATTCGCACCGCTCAAATTTGCCCCACTTAAATTGACATAGGCAAAATTGCGCTCTCCTTGTTGGTAACGTTCTAAAAGT
>JBMDYE010000048.1:0-12364 GCA_048595135.1 Planktothrix sp.
AGCGATCGCCATTCCAACCTACTTATAATAAAAAAAAGAAGCGATCGCGCGATCGCTTCTTCTTCTAAAATCTAATTAAACTTAACCGCCAATCGTCATCGGTTTCGGTTCAAACTTGGGAAAAACCAAATCGCCGTTGTAATCTGCCGACACGACAGGACGACCATAATAAGCATCAATTAACAGTTGCTTGAGATCCTTAATTAACGGATAACGAGGATTGGCACCTGTACATTGATCATCAAAGGCTTGGTCAGCTACTTCATCAACTTTTGCCATAAATTCCGCTTCGCTGACATCTTTTAACACATCTTTAATCGCCGCCGGAATTCCCACTTGACGTTTTAATTCTTCAATTGCCAAAATCAACCGATCCACTTTCTCCTCTTCCGTTTCTCCTCCTAATTGCAGATAATCCGCAATCCGAGAATAGCGCCATTTGGCATTGGGATATTTGTATTGAGAGAACGTGGCTTGTTTGAACGGCGCATCCGTCGCGTTGTAGCGAATAATGTAGGAAATCATTAACGCGTTGGCTAACCCGTGGGGGATGTGGAATGTTCCTCCTAATTGGTGAGCAACCGAGTGACAAATCCCTAAGAAACCATTCGCAAATGCCATCCCCGCCATGGTAGCAGCATAGTGCATTTTTTCCCGCGCTTTCGGATCTTTGGCACCATTATGATAGGAACTGGGTAGGTATTTAAAAATTAATCGAATTGCTTCTAACGCTAACCCATTGGTATATTCAGAAGCCAACACCGAAACATAAGATTCGAGGGCATGGGTTAAGGCATCAATTCCCCCAAACGCCGTTAATGACTTAGGCATATTTAACACCAATTCTGGGTCAATAATTGCCATATTCGGAGTTAAGGCATAATCCGCCAACGGATATTTAATATGGGTGCGGTGATCGGTAACAACCGCAAACGGTGTGACTTCTGATCCGGTTCCTGATGTGGTGGGAATGGCAACCATGATTGCTTTTTCCCCTAATGGGGGCAGTTCATAAACCCGTTTGCGGATATCCATAAACCGCATCGCCAAACTTTCAAATTCAATGTCGGGATGTTCATACATCAGCCACATAATTTTAGCGGCATCCATGGGTGAACCCCCACCCATTGCAATAATCACATCAGGCTTAAAGGTGTTCATTAACACTAACCCACGCTTCACCGTATCCAAGGAAGGATCGGGTTCAACGTCATAGAAAATATCGTATTTTAAGCCAACTTCTTCTAGAACTTGTTCCAGGGAATGGGTCACCCCTAAATCGTATAACGGTTTATCGGTAACAATAAAGGCACGACGTTTTCCCGCTAACTCGCGAATGGCGATCGGTAACGATCCATATTTGAAATAAACCTTGGGTGGAATGCGGAACCATAGCATATTTTCCCGACGTTCTGCTACGGTTTTAATATTCAATAAATGGTGAGGTTCAACGTTTTCACTAATCGAGTTCCCCCCCCAAGTTCCACATCCCAACGTTAAGGACGGATCAAGACGGAAATTATATAAATCTCCAATCGCCCCTTGAGAAGAAGGCGTATTAATTAAAACCCGGGCGGTTTCAACGGTATCTTCAAACCGTTTAATGTGATCCGTATTATTGGGAGAGGTATATAACGCGGCGGTGTGTCCCCGTCCTCCTAATTTCACTAACCGATCAGCTTTACTAACCGCATCCTCAAAATTTGTTGCCCGATACATTGCCAAAATCGGCGATAATTTTTCATGGGCAAAGGGATCATCATCGTCTACCTCAGCCACTTCCCCAATAATCACCCGTGCGTCTTCGGGAATGGTAATATTGGCTAAAGCCGCTTGTTGTTGAACCGTTTGACCGACAATTTCAGCGTTGAGGCGTCCGTTCACGAAAATCACATTAGCCATGCGTTCCCGTTCTTCTGGCGTCAAGAAATAAGCACCCCGCGCGGTAAATTCCCGTTTGACTTCCTCATAAATGGAATCCACCACAATCACCGATTGTTCACTGGCACAAATCATGCCATTGTCAAAGGTTTTACTGAGGATAATCGAAGAAACAGCCATTTTAATATGGGCGGTTTCGTCAATTAAAGCGGGAGTATTACCCGCACCCACCCCCAAGGACGGATGACCGGAAGAGTATGCCGCCTTGACCATCGCCGGGCCACCCGTTGCTAAAATTAACTTAATATCCGGGTGCTGCATTAATGCTTGGGACAGGGAAACTGTCGGTTCATCAACCCAACCGATAATATCTTCAGGGGCGCCGGCTGCAACCGCCGCTTCTAACACAATCCGTGCGGCTTCGCCTGTACATTTCTTAGCACGCGGGTGAGGGGAGAAAATAATCGCGTTGCGAGTTTTCAGGGCAATTAACGCTTTAAAAATCGCTGTAGAGGTGGGGTTGGTGGTGGGAACAATCCCGGCTAAAATCCCAACGGGTTCGGCAATTTTTTGGAACCCAAAGGATTTATCTTCTTCTATAACGCCACAGGTTTTTTCGTGCTTATACTTGTTGTAAATAATTTCTGAAGCGAAGTGGTTTTTGATAACTTTGTCTTCCACCACACCCATTCCGGTTTCTTCCACTGCGATTTTTGCTAAGGGAATCCGGGCAGCGTTGGCAGCGAGCGCCGCTTTTTTAAAGATGTAGTCTACTTGTTCTTGGCTATAACCAGCATATTTCTCTTGAGCCGCCTTGACCCGTTTGATCAGGGCTTCAAGTTCATCGATGTTCGTAACTTTATTAATCATTGTGTCTCTCCCCCTGTTGAGGGTTTGATATAGGTCTTAATGCTGTTACTTTATATCATAGTATTTTTTGGATTGTGTTGCTAGCGAACGGAACTCATTTCTTAACATTCCTTTAATTAATGAAACGTTATTGTTGTTACAATCCTGGTAAAATTATAAAACTTAAAAATCTAACATTTTTTCCTCAAAATTGATTAAATGTTTAGAAATAATTTAAAATTAACAACGGTTTATCAAGGGCTGGAATTGTTAAACCTCCTCAGTAGCAGGCGTGACTCCTGCTAAATCTGTAAATTCAATTCTTGGAAAGGTTTAGACGATTCGTTAATGTCCAGCGTGTTCGGTTGGGCGGGCTGACCGTTGATTCTTAAATTGTAACGACCTTGTTGTAATTGTTCTAAATAAAATACCCCAGCACCGTTGGTAATCGAAACAATCACGGTATTATCTTCAGACACCGCTTCCACTCTTGCACCAGCCACCGCCTTTCCAGCACCATCCGTAACAATACCCGTCACCGTATAAGACACCGTTAACGGAATTAAAACAGGCGTATAGCTACCCGCCACCACCTCCACCGCTAAGGAATTTTCAGCACTAGACCAATCTGGAGGAAATCCCGCTGGATCAAGATCAAGGCGATAAACATTAGGGACTAGATCCAGAAAAATACCATTTCTTTTAAGATTGGGTCGCCATAAAGGTAAAGACTTATTATTAATCGTCAATAAAATATCTGGGTCTTGTAAATATAACCCTTCTCCCCCATCTCGCCTTCCGTTGCGATTGTGATCAAAGAACGGCTGAATCAACATTCCCCCTTTAGTCCGCAACCGTTCAAAGCGAGGGTCAGTCGGATTAATTCCTCCTTGAAGGGTAAAGCGAGGAACTAACTCTAAGCGGAATGTATGATTATTCGACGAAAGCGATACCTGTTGATACCGTAACCGCATATCGACCCCATCCACTAAAGCCGTGGAAGCCGAAGCAATGATCCCATGTCCCTGAGATCCTAACCCATATCCTAAATCCGCCGACCATAAACTCCTCCCATCCCCAGTTCGTTGGGGAGACTCATAACGCCATCCCAGAATCCCTAATTGATCATCCTCACGGGTTTCATACCCCAACCATAACAAATTCGTGCTTCTGTTCAGTCGGTTTCCAGACAGATTGTAACTGAATTCGGCGGTCGTACCAATTTCATTTCCGCGGGATTGTAACCGGAATCGTCCTAAACTTTGTAATAAACTCCAGCGTAAACGGCTTTCTGTATCCAGGGTAAGATTCGCAAAGGTGACTAAATTCGGCGTATTTTGAGAAAATCTCACCCCCGCCGCTAACGAACGATCCCGACTGTTTCCCGTCGCTTGAACACTAAAATTTCGGGATAATCGCCAATCGGCGTTAAAGCGAGTGGAAAGGCGATCGCTACTCAAATTTAAACTAAAATGATTAGGAGTATAACGGGCATTCAAATTCCAATCCAAATCGTTAACAACGCCCCCCAGTAAAGACGCTTCCACTTGTAACGGTATTTGATTCGGCTTATAAAATAATTCTCCTAAACCCAGAATTGACCCATCATGAATCACCCCAATTCCGGCGGTTATTTCTTCCGTTAAACCCCGACGATAGGACACCCCGCCTCGCCCTTGGCTAAATTCCCCCAAAATTCGATTCTCAGCCGTTAATTCCCGATTAAACCCAGTAGAAATAATTAACGCAGAATCTCCGGCGGTTAACTGACCGGGTAAAGTCGCAAAACTCGGGTTGCGAACTTCCGGTTGAGCGCTGAGTAACCCGTCAGGATATAGCAAAAGCCGATAACTTCCCACCCCTACGGGTACATCGTCAAAACGGTAAATTCCCGAAGAATCAATCACCACTTCCCCAACGATGCGATCATTTAATCCTTCCACCAATTGAACTAAAGTTCCCGGCGCTGCTTCCCCTGAAATTCGACGTCCGACTTGATTCGCTTGTAACCGTTGACGGGGATTAAACCCTTCACCGCCAGAGGAAGAAGGAGGTTCAAACCCAAACCGCCGCACCATTGTTATTCCCCAAAGTTCATTATTTTCTTGACTTTGCCAAAATGTGGGATGGGAACCCACAACATAATCGGTAGATTCGGTTTGTTGAAGATACTGAAATTCATTTAAACTTAACCCCGACAGATCCGCGAGATTATTTTGGTTAAACCGAAGATACCAACTCCCGTCTAACAAGGTTCCAATCATCGCTAATTCTCCAGCGGAATTAATTGAATTCGCTGTTAAACTGGAGTTAGAATTATTTCCCGTAATTTCAATTTTTTGTCCGACGGTAGCGATCGCAAAATTTCGAGCCTCAATCCTGGGTAAACCTTCTGTAACAACGGGAGTATCTTCTCGATTGGTTCTGCTAGCTAAACCTGACCAAGGCGGATTCAATTCAAGCGCGTATTCATTAATATTAAATTCGACGGGAACTTTTAATAACCTTCGGATTTGATTCACGGAAATGACTAACCCTAATTCGGGATCAGTCGTTAATTCTCTAGGATCAATTTGAATCACTAACCCCGGCGATCGCAACTCCAAAAAATTATTTTCTACGGGAGTTACTTTAATCTTTAATGCTTCCGTGACCGCATCAAAAGGAATCAGCCAATTTTCTAAGTTAATGGCATTTAAACCATCTTCTTCACCCCGGACTCGCACACTCGGCAAAACATTTCGTTTGTCGATATTAATGCCAACGGGAAAAATTGTAAAATTACTAGAATTAACCTGTCCTGAATCAACGTTAGTTTGGGAGAGATCAGAATCAAGATTAACAGCGAATGCGGGGAGATTAAAATTCAGTAAACTCACCCAAATTCCGACTAATACACGGGTGCAAAAAGACATTGGAACAAGCTACTAAGAAGCTATCCTTTTTCAAGACGTTATATTCAGGTTAATTTTCAGGATTAGTGTCCCATGAAGCTACATTTTTTAAGCATTATTGTTAACAGAATTTTTATCTTTGATCAATCTATTAACACTTGTCAAGTTCAACTAACAATTCTTAATCTAAAAGGTCAGACGAGCCAATAAAAAAATGTAGATTCCCTGAAGTTAAAAGATTAGTACGATTGCTTTATAGTGATCTGCGATCGCTATTTAAAGAATTCACAGGTCTAGTGCTATTCATCCACTGAATTAATTAAAGGTAACTGTCACCGTCGTTTGATAAATGTAAGTTTCCGCTGGAAAAACAGTGGGACTATCCACAACAATACTAATCCCGATCTGATTAGCACCCGTAGGAAGATTCACGGTGTTACTATTAGAAGATATTCCATTATATTGTAATAAGCTATTACTAACCGTTCCCAGGGGTTCAGTAGTTCCGGTAACTGGAACCGGATCAGAAATCGCCAAGGTAGAAGGTGCATTCGTATTAATGGTGAAAAACACAGGAGACGAGACAATTTTCGTCAAGTCGATGTCACCACCACGATTATCAATTTCAGCCCGGGCTGGGTTGTTGGGAGAGAATCCAGGAATATCGGTGGGGGTTTCAATCGATGCCTGTTGGGGTACGATGGTACTGAATTCAAGCACCTGCTCCTCTGCCCTAACCGCTGGGCTAACCCAGAGGCTCGTGATCAATCCAAACCCGAATAAAGAGAGCTTATTTTTGAGCATAATATTGAAATTGAGAACAAAAGAAAACCACCTAATTCGGGATCACAAAATTAAGACTAAAAGGCACTTTCACCGTTTCATTTTTTGAGCCTTTATTTTCATTCCAAACTAATTCTCCAGTGAGTTGATAATCTCCCGGCGCTAAAGTAGGTTGGTCAGTATTGGGATAAGACAATAAAATATTTCTATCTCCTTGAGCAATAACGGTTGTATTATCCGTTTCTCCGGTTTTAACTTCTGTATTTCCTTGTTTCAATGCCCAAACTAACTTCGGTCGCGCCGTGGCATTTCCCGTATTCCGAACTAACACTTGAACTTGATTTTTTTCGGAATTGAAACTGGCACTATCAACAACTAAATTAGAAGAAACGTCACCATGTCGCACATAAACAACCGTCCCAATTCGAGAAACAATATTAAATCTAAATCCCTCCTCTTCTTGAGCATCCTGTAGTTTTTCTGTAAAAATAACCGCTCGATATTCTCCAGGTTCGGTATTCGGCGCGAAACGAACAATCATCCGCACCCGACGGGCAGTTTGGGGCGGGACAACCAATTCACGGGGCGAAAATTCCAAGTAGGGAGTTAAATCATTTGGGTTCGTTTTAACGGTTTCCAAACCTGCATCTCGGCCATAGGTAAACGGTTCTGCATACAAACGCGCCCGAAACGGTTCGTTACTGCTATTAGAAACATTAAAAAAACCAGTAGCTTCCCCTTGTTGAGATTGGGTTTCGATAATCAGCGGTGAAATAGAAACCTGAGCGCGAGCCGCAGGTAACAACAGGAAGGTGGATAAAACCAAACCACTCAAACAAGATACAGACAGATTAATAATTTTTCGAGTCAATTTTGACATAGCATAATCAGTTATCAGTTATCAGTTATCAGTTATCAGTCACCAGTCACCAGTTATCAGTTAATAAATTGTCTCCTTGTCCCTCCTTCCCATTTTATTCTGGACTGGCGGTTAACATCACATTAAACTGATAAGTCCCAGGCGGAATCGGGATACTGTTATTATTAAGCTGCATTTCAAGACTTGCCACCCCATCGCCTCCATTCTGAGTGAACACTTGAGTGCTATTGCCATTACTATTAATTGTTATTCCCCCCAAAGTTGCCGAGGCGCTGAGATTAGCTGAATTTAAATTATTCGGCCCCTGAATTAAGGTGGGAGGAGTAAGACTGAGGCGAGTCGCAGCATTGCAATGCAACTCAACAGAAGCATCGGTTATCGTTTCTAATCTCGTTAAATTCTGATTCAGCAATTGCAGTTCCCCGTTACGAGGATTGGTAAACTCACAGGCGGGAGTGGGTGTAACGGAAAAATCAATATTTTGTGTTTGGGTTTCCCCATTCACCATTGCTAAAATCGTGACTCGATAAACATAAGGCTGGATTTGTGCCGAATACACAGCCGGACGAGTGACTTGCAGACCCACCTCTAAAACCGAATTTCCCTGGGGAAGTAGGGCAGAACCGCCACCCCCATTGCTTTGCAGCCGAGTTGAGTTAACGGAGAGTAAACCCACTAACGTTGTACCAGGCGGGTCGGGGGTAGGGCCAGAAATCAAAATCGGTGGCAAAACTTGAACCGTCCCACCTTCTAACGCTTGAACTTCCACAACCGCAGACGTTTCTGTTGTTACCCCTGTTGCTAAAAGCCCCCCCGTCATTTCCAGGCTTCCTGGTTCAACAGTTCCAAAGGAAATCAGTGAATTGGCAAGCCCAACTTGGGAAAACAGGGCATTGGTTAAAATAATCGTTGATACCCGGATCAAGAATTTAAACATAAACAAAAAAAGCAGGAGGAATTCACAATAGAAGGCAAGGGGCAGGGACTCTGTAGCGTCCCCCTTGTTTCCTTGTCTTTCCTCCTGCCTTTTGTAATAACAAGGGTAAACCAAACCTATTGAGGAGTAGCGGTCAAGGTTGTTGTAAAGGTATAAGCACCTGGGGCGATACGGTCGGTGTTATTGTTAGCAGTGAGGGTGACACCAATGGTTGCGACTCCTGAAGCGTCAAAAGTAGTTCCAGTAACTTGATTACCACTTGTAAAATCAGCACCGTTAACCGTGAGGGCGACTTCCTTGGTGCTTAGAGTGGTCGCGCCTGCACCACCTTGTGTAACGGCTGATGCGGAAAGAGTCGCTGAATTATTACAAGTGAGGGGAATGGTCTGATTAGCAGTACCTAAGTCACTGACGCTGTTAGTTTGCAAACTTAGGTTAGTAGTCCCCGTGGGTGTCCCAAAGAAACAAGTGGGAGCAACCGTTGAAGAAAAGGTAATATTAGCATTGGCATCTCCAGCAAAAGCACTGGTGGTATTCCCAACCAGACCGATTAAAACAGCAACGGTAGCGGTAGAAGCAGATAACAGGTTAAAAAAGCGTTTCATAGTCTGGTCTCCTCAAATTAAAAAGTCGGTGTTTGTCGATATTTAGTCAGAATTCAATTCACCCTTGAACAGGGATTTTGAATAAAAAATGGTTAGTTTTTCTCAAAAAAACAAGTTATTTAAAAAGAATTTCTTTAAATAGCTTGGTTTAATGGAACTTAAACCTTTTGGTAGACGGGCTTAATAAACTCTGGTTTAAGGGAGTAAAGATTGCTTTCAATCTCTATATTTTTAATAGTAAAGAGAGTTTCAAAAAATAACATCAGTAATTTCAACTTTTTTTTTACTGATAAATTTACTTAGGTTTTAATTCTTAATTTTTAAGGGTTTGTACGGATTAAAACTGTCTCTACATCTAAACTAAAGCAGTCTAAAGCGACGCTAACTGAGCATTTAGAAATAAACAAAGTATCCAAAATGTGAGAATTGATGCCCATTCCAGACGATAAATTTCTGCGGATGGAAAATATCCCGTAACGTTTGCGGGAATTACGGAGAGGTGACTCAGTAGGGGGAAAACAGATATTTCAGTATATCCGTATTCTCAATCCCGATCATCGTCCTCCAAATCCCTCTACAATAGGTAAATAAACGCGAAGGAGTGGTCTATGCAAACCACGTTACGTCAAACCTCTAACCCCGCCCATGATGTATTGCGCTACAAACATCAATCCCTAGATGCCATTTTTAATCCCAAAACTGTGGCGGTGATTGGAGCCACAGAAAAACCCCATAGTGTCGGACGCACCTTACTTTGGAATTTAATCAGTAATCCCTTTGGCGGAACGGTTTTTCCCGTTAATCCCCATCGCAACAGTATTTTAGGCATCAAAGCCTATCCCACTATTCAAGCCGTTCCTGAACCGATTGATTTAGCGATTATTGCCACCCCCGCCGCCACTGTTCCTAACGTAATTCAAGATTGTGTGGATAGTGGCGTTAAAGGCGTGATTATTCTCTCGGCTGGATTTAAAGAAATCGGCCCAGAGGGGGTGGAATTAGAACAAAAAATTCTGCAAATTGCCCGTACCAGCAAAATGCGAATTCTTGGCCCCAACTGTTTAGGATTAATGAATCCCCTCACCGGACTAAATGCCACCTTTGCCAGTGCCATGGCGAAACCCGGAAACGTGGGATTTATTAGCCAAAGTGGGGCATTGTGTACCTCGATTTTAGATTGGAGTTTCCAAGAAAATGTCGGGTTTAGCGCCTTCGTTTCCATTGGTTCCATGCTCGATCTCGATTGGGGCGATTTAATTTATTATTTAGGCAATGATCCCCGTACCGATAGTATTGTTATTTATATGGAATCCATCGGGAATGCCCGATCATTTTTATCCGCCGCGCGAGAAGTTGCCTTAACCAAACCAATTATTGTCATCAAAGCCGGACGCACCGAAGCCGCCGCCAAAGCCGCCGCCTCCCATACAGGAGCTTTAGCCGGAAGCGATGAAGTCATGGATGCCGCCTTCCGACGCTGTGGGGTGTTGCGGGTGTATCACTTAGCCCATTTATTCTCAATGGCGGAACTCTTAGCCAAACAACCCCGTCCGCAAGGCCCCCGACTCACGATTTTAACCAATGCCGGAGGGCCTGGTGTTCTCACCACCGATATTTTAATAGGAGAAGGAGGAACCTTAGCCCAACTCTCCTCAGAAACTATCGCCGCCTTAAATGAAGTGTTACCGCCCCAATGGAGTCACAGTAACCCCATTGATATATTAGGGGATGCTGATCCCGAACGGTATGGAAAAGCCTTTGAGATTGTCGTCAAAGACCCCAACAGTGATGGAATTTTGGTGATCTTAACCCCCCAAGCCATGACCGACCCCGGTAAAACCGCCGAACAATTAAAATATTTCGCCCTCCAAGCTAAAAATAAACCGATTTTAGCGAGTTGGATGGGGGGGCCAGAAATAGCCGCCGGAGCAAAAATTCTCAACCAAGCCAATATTGCCACCTTTTCTTATCCTGACTCGGCGGTAAGAATGTTTAACTATATGTGGCGTCATACCTATACGTTACGGGGACTGTATGAAACGCCAAGTTTACCGAGTTCAGAAACCGATGATCACCTGAGTTGTGATTGCATTGAATATATTATTCAAGGCGCATTGCAAGAAAAACGCACCCTGTTAACCGAATTTGAATCAAAACGGTTGTTATCCGCCTATCATATCCCAACGGTGGAAACCCAAATGGCAACCACAGCGGAAGAAGCCGTTAACACCGCAGACCGCCTCGGTTATCCCGTGGTTTTGAAGTTATTGTCAAAAACCATAACCCATAAAACTGATGTGGGTGGAGTGGAACTAAACCTAAAAAATGCGGCAGATGTCCGAGACGCTTATCGCAATATTGAAAGGTCAGTTCAGGAAAAAGTGGGGTCAGGTCATTTCCAAGGGGTAACCGTACAACGAATGATTCCCTTAAAAGGCTATGAACTCATTATTGGGAGTAGCGTTGATCTTCAGTTTGGCCCGGTTTTATTATTTGGGATGGGGGGTCAAATGGTGGAAGTGTTTAAGGATAAAGCCTTAGCTTTGCCGCCCTTGAATACCACTTTAGCCCGTCGGATGATGGAACAAACGAAAATTTATAAAGCGTTGTTGGGAGTGCGGGGACGTCCTCCGGTGGATATGGAAGCCTTGGAACAATTATTAGTGAAATTTTCTAATTTAGTCGTAGAACAACCTTGGATTAAGGAAATTGAAATTAACCCATTGTTGGCGTCGGAACACCAGTTAATGGCTTTAGATGCCAGGGTGGTGTTACATTCTCCAGATACGAAACCGGAAAATTTACCCAAACCCGCTATTCGTCCCTATCCCCATCAATATGTTACCCATTGGACATCGCCGCAAGGAATATCTTTTATTCTTCGTCCCATCCGTCCCGAAGATGAACCGTTAATGGTCAAGTTCGATGAAAGTTTATCCGAGGAAAGCGTTTATTTACGATATGCTCATTTGGTTAAACTCAGTTCTCGAATTAACCATGAACGCTTATCGCGGTTATGTTTTATTGATTATGACCGAGAAATGGCGTTAGTGGCGGAATGCGAAAATCCTGATACGGGAGAACCGCAAATTATTGGGGTGGGTCGGTTGAGTAAAAGTTATGGAACCGATGAAGTGGAATTTTCGTTATTAGTGAGTGATGAGTATCAACATCAAGGGTTAGGAACCGAATTACTCCGTCAATTATTACACGTTGCGCGTCAGGAAAAAATCCCCCTTGTTTATGCAGAAATTCTCACTGATAATCGTTTAATGCAGCATATTTGTGAGCAATTAGGCTTTACCTTACAACGGGTAATTGGGGAACCCATGGTGAGGGCAGAAATTCAATTAGACGGTTAAATGATAGGGGCAGAGGAAATGGAATACAAACCCTTTGTATCGCAGTCGGGTCTAACCGCTTTTGGCTTATTTTAAGAAAGCTAGACGCTATATTCTTTTTCCCTCTGTTTCCTGCTATCTAGGGAAAGAAGCGATCGCAACCCCTAAAAACGCTACAATAAACAATGAGTTAG
>JBMDYE010000049.1:0-2851 GCA_048595135.1 Planktothrix sp.
CGTTCTTGGAACGCGATCGCATAGTTATAATCTCCAGCATCAATGGCTTTGGCGACACGGGAGTTAGCCCCATCCGCCCCGATCACCATATCCACTTTCAGGGATTTCGGAACGCCGACCCCTTGGGTGGTGGAGTGATCATGGTAGTGGATGACGTAAGGATCGTTGCTATTGGTGGGAATATCGAGTTTATGAACGGTACCGTTTATTAAATTAGCCCCTAAAGAGGCGGCGCGATCGCGCATGAACCCATCGAGAATTTCCCGACGGCACATTCCAATATATTCGTCTTTTTTTTCAATGAAAATATCAACCTCACGGTTGGAGGGCGAGATCATTTTCATTTGTCTGACCCGCCGATCAATAATATGGGGCGGTAAATCAAATTCGCTCACCATGCAAAGGGGAATCGCACCGCCACAGGGTTTGGCGTTATCCAGCTTGCGTTCAAACAAGTAGGTTTCGATTCCGGCTTTTACTAACGTTTCGGCTGCGGATGAACCCGCAGGGCCAGAGCCAATAACAGCAACCCGTAGTGTCAAAGGTCTTCTCCCATCTATCTCGTCTTTCACTAAGCTGTGATGGTATCACGGACTTAGACGTCTCAGCCAATTTTCCCCCGTCAGTTGTGACGCTTTGCAATACACCTTAACACTCTGTAATAATTAGGAGGCAGGAGGCAGGAAGCAGGAGGCAGCTATGCTGAAGGCAGCTATGCTGAAGGAAAGAAGGAAAGAAGGAAGAAGAAAAGCCTTGTTCCCTTGTCTCCCCTTCCCGTTGTCTAAAGACTTGGTTTGGGTAAAATACGGACAAATTTAACAATTTGGCCTGTTACTTCAATTCCGACTAAATAATCTTCTAAAGTAAACCGATAAAAAATAGCACTGGAACCCAGAGGACGCAGTTCAGGTAAGTCGTAAAGGTTCTTAATTTCTTTAAACTTAATAAAAACAAAATTATAAGCCATTAGATAAGCTGGCTGTTCCAAGCTCATCAAATCGTAAAGGAAAGACCGAGCATAGCGCACATCTAGAGTCACGGTGGGGTTGCTTTAGTAACAGGACGATAAGCGGGTTGATGGGATTTAGCCACAACCGAGCGGCTCTGTTCAAAATATAACAGTTGTAACGCAGCTTCATAGGAGAGGGAGTCGCCAGGGTTCAGGGAGTCCTTAGATTCTTGAATGGCTTTTAGCATAAAACTGTCTTCATGAAGCCTTTGCAATAATCGACAAGCCTCCTCTAAATCCTGATCCGATATTTGGTCGGCTAAATGATGTAGTCTTTTTCTAACAAAATTCATAATTTGTCATCAGGGCGATTCCATATTAAGTTGTCTCTATTCTCATCATAATCCCTATTTCCGAAAAGTCATCCGCTAAAGTGCCTCCTAAAGCGAGGATCAAAATGATCTTTTTTCTTAACATTACAACTCAGACACAGCGTTTGCAGATTACTAATATCATTCGTTCCTCCTTTTGCTAAGGGGATAATATGATCAATAGTGAGTTCAGATTCATGGGTTGTTTTTCCGCAGCTTTTACATTGAAAGTTATCCCGTTGAAAAACATAAGTCCTAACTTCTTTGGGAATAAAAATTCGAGGTGTTTTTTTCATGTTTTTTTTAGATTAATTACATTAAACGAGCCTAAGAATATTTTAACTGATCCTCAAAAAAATTAAGCCTGGGATTAAAGTTCCAGGCTTAATCAGCATTTATGCTTAATTTTCAATTTACCCAAAGGCTTTACCAACATCGGCAAGAGTTTCAGTAATCAGTAGTAGGGGCGGGATCTTTCGGTAGGTAAATTATCGGTTTTTATCCTAAATTTCTGCCCGAATGCTTCGCCTGTACAGTAATCAGTGCTTCTTGCCTAATTCTTAATTCTTAATTCTTAATTTAGATCCTTACGTGCTACGCACAGGCTCCGCCTACGCTCCGCTCAGGACGCTACGCGATTCTTAATTCTTAATTCCTAATTACTCATCTCGTCCATGCACAAAAGCCGGAGGAGAAGTGGCTTCCACTGCAATAAAAGGTTCAAGGATTTTGTAGGTGTGACTAGCTCCTTCAGGAACCACCCAAGAACTGCCTTTTTCTAACAAAATCATTTGACCTTCGATGTGCAATTCCGCCCGTCCTTCAATCATATAACCAACGGTTTCATAATCCCGTTTGGTTTCGGGTTTTACTTCTCCATCTCCAGGTTGCTCATCCCAGAGACGCATTGAAACTTTCACCCCCGCAGCTAAATATTTTTGACCCATCTTCCCTTTTGGAGAAGATTCAGAATTGACTTTTATTACTGTTTTGTCTGCCATAAATTCCTCCTTTTTTTAAAGATCTTCTGTGGCTGATCCCACCGAATTGCTCATATTTTGTTCAATGGTTCGATTGCCTTCTTCGTCCGGTTGAAGAACTTGTTGATCTTCAATATCACGGGTTCCCGATTCTAGTTCAACTGATTGATCCGGTTGATGTTTAGTATGTCTCAGTTGAGAATCTACGGTTGAAGTTTTGTTTTCATTTGCCATGTTGATTTCCTGCAAAAAATCATTGAATTCGGTTAAAAATTAATAGCGAAATACCGCAGCAACTCTTGACTCATCGGGGACAGCATCTGGTGGGACGGCATAAACTTTACCCCCGTTTAAGATGGTTTGAACGGCGGCAACATTCAGTAGATCTTCATCTCCTGGTTGAGCTTCTTCATGAACTTGTAAGTTGTTTTCTTGCGGATCAAATTGTCCCCATTCTTGAACGCCATCGGCAACAAATAGTTGATCCACTCGCCCGTAATAAGCCCCAGCAACAGCTTCTTTTAAATCCGTTGAAGTTTTCCCACTTCCTG
>JBMDYE010000050.1:0-41251 GCA_048595135.1 Planktothrix sp.
AAGCGAATTCAGGAGTACCGCCAAAACTTAAATAATATTTGTTATCATTTTTATCAAATTATTGCTCAAGACGAGCATCAGGTCTGGTCAAAAAGTTTAATCAATGATCTTCAAGAAATTTCTAAAAAAAATCAATCAAAACGGTTTCGCTTAACTGTTGTTGGAGAATTTAGTCAAGGTAAATCGACATTCTTAAATGCGTTAGTTGGTGAAGAAATTCAACCTGTACGAGAAATCCCTTGTAGTGGGGTAGTCAATGTTTTACGATATGGAGAGCAAAAACGGGTCATTTGTTGTTATAAAGATGGGCATCAAGAAGAAATTCCAATAGAAGATTATCAAGAAAAATCAAGTATTTCTGAAGAAGCCGCCATTGGAAATTTAAGTGATGAACTGGCTCATTGTGAAATAGATGAAATCATTTATGAACATCCTAATTTAGATATTTGTAGCAGTGGCGTAGAAATTATTGATTCTCCTGGACTGAATGAACATCCTGATCGAGAAGCGATTACTCAAAAGATTCTTAAAAATACCGATGCAGCTATTTTTATCACCAGTGCTTCTCGTCCTTTTACCAAATGGGAAAGAGATGTGATCGAAGAATTAAAAATAATATTAAATGAAGGATTATCTGATCAACCTGCTAATAATCTTTTTATTTTAGTCAATTTTTGGGATTTGGTACAAACTGAGAACGGACGTAATCAAATTACTAAACGAATTGAAAATATAATCCAAGGTCAAAATCCTATTATTTCAGGAGAGAATCGAATTCACTATATTTCTGCAAAGTTAGCCTTAGATGCAATTGTGAATAATGATTCTAATGAATACATAGAAACTTTTGATCATTTTATTAATTGTATTCAAGAATTTTTAGTCAATGAGCGGGGTAAAATTGAAGTCACCTCTACTGTTAGCCGGATTCAATCATTAAGTGAAATTGCTAAAGATGACCTCAAACAGTTTGAGAGAATTTTAGATGGAAAGATCACAATTTCTGAATCAGCAAAACTAGAAATTTTTGAAAAAATAGGAGAAGCTAGTGGACGAGATGTGAAAATAAAAACAGTAATTAATAAAGCCCAAGAAGAAGTGTTTGAACAGGTTAATCAATCTTGGGATCAATGGTTAAAAACATTATCAGATATTTTAGTGAAAAAATCAGAAAATTGGTCATCTGAACATTCAGCAATTTTTAGTCGTGATGAACTAATGAAAGATTATATTAATCAATTTAAAGCTGACTTATCAACAGAATCAGATCAATGGATTAATCACGAATTAAAATTAGAAATTTTAGAGCCTATATTGACCAGTTTGGATGATTTTATTGACTATGAATTGCAAGCAATACAATCTGATTTTAATGAAATAAATTCACTAATTAATTCAGAAAATAACCGTCATTTCACTTTTAATCAGACATTCAGAGTTAATCAAGAAGAAATAGGAGTTTTTGGTAATTTAGGTGTAGCTGGATTAGGAGCCGCTATATTTTTACCAGCCATTATATTTGCTGGCCCTATTTTAGCTATTTTAGGAGGAGCATTAGGAGGGATACTTATGGCAGGGGGTTTAGGTAATGTTTTAGATTTAAATAATGCTATTAAATCCAAAGTTTTTGAATCCGGTTTGGAACATTTCGATCAATCACAAGCAGAAATACTGGAAAAAATATCAGAAATTATTCAATCTGCTTTTTTAATAAGGGTAGAAAATGCTGAGTTAACCATTGGAAAAATTATAGAATATTATGAAAACTTAATTGAACAACATGAAAAAGCACATCAAGAAACTTTAGAGGAACGAGAACTAGAAAAATTATGGATTAACGAACAACGCCAGAAACTCGCAACAATTCAACAGGAACTAGAGGCTATTGTGAGTCAAGTTGTCAGTTAGCTTAATTAAGAGCTATCCTAAGCGATCGCTACACCCGAACCATTACCCCAGATTTCCCTAACGTTGAGGAGCTTTGAGTCACTACTCACCCCGATCAATCCCACGCCGGAAAATTTTTTTGAAAAAGGGGTTGACAATTCCAGAAAAAGCGGTTAGATTAGTAAATTGTGAGAGGCAAGCAAACAACGCAAAACGACTGCAACACTCTCCCAATCAGGAAAAGTTTTTAAAGCTTTCCTGGTGCCTATGGCTCAGTGGAACCACTCCGATCCATCCCGAACTCGGTTGTGAAACGCTGACGCGGCAAAGATACTTGGCGGGTAGCCGCCTGGAAAAATAGCTCGGTGCCAGGTTAATACTCCAGAAAAAACCCCCTTCCAGTGGTAAATCGGAAGGAGGTTTTTCAGTTACCAGTAAACAGTAATCAGTCATCAGTGAGTAGTTATGAGTTAATCGCTATGACTCAGGATTGAAACCGAGTTTCTAACGATTTTGGGTCAAGAAACCCGGTTTCTAGCAGGGCTGTTTCACGCTAACAAAATCATGAGTCGCCAAACATTTCCACTGAGCCATCTTCGGCCTTCAGTAACGGATACAAAACCCAAAATTCTGAAAAGATTGAGAGCCATCGTAGAAAGAACCGAGAAATTAATAGCGGGTTGAAATTGGAACACAGGGGATTTATCCTCCTGAAAAATCACATCCTTAACCCAATGCAATTGATTTTCGATTCGCCAGTGACCTTGAATAGCATCTGCAAACACCCGTGCATTTTCTTGACGGCTACTCAGGTAATAAGCGGTTTCTTGGTAAAGTTTTTTGCCCCGAGTTCCACTTCTTTTGACTTGGATAAAAGTTTGAGCGTTAACCCAAAGAGGTTGAATCTCTTGAGGAATTCTGAAAACAGAGACATTTCGGGTAATACGTCTGCCATGAGAGTTATCTTGACTTTGATAACTGCTAAGAGGAATAGCAGTTTGAGCATTCAGTTGTAGGCGCTTATACAAATCAAGCTGATTCTTTTTAACGGCAATTAAGTAATCATTGCCGGAGTGAGCGATCGCCTCAATTGTCTGTTTCTGGCAATGAAGAGCATCTAACGTAAAAACTTTTTGCTTCAGGGGCAAAGTCCTTACCAGGTCTTGAACTTGGTGAATTTCTGAACGCTGTTTATTCTCGAATTTATCCAGGGCTAAAACTAATCCGTTCTTTTGGCAAAATACAGAAATTATTGAGACGAAGTTCTGGTGATTGCTGCAATAATATTGCAGAGTTGATTTGAGGCTTTTGCCATCGATCGCAAGCCAGTCAGCTTCGTCATCAGAAATTTCTAATTGACTACCCCACTGATTAAAAACTTTGAGCAGTTCAGCCCAATCAACTCCCTGTATAGCTCTTCTAATTGTTGAATAAGATGGTGCTTTCTCAATTCGAGTTTTGAACAGTTTAGTTAAGGGCTGCTGTTGAGATTTAGCAAAATCTCCCAAAGCTCGATATCCTAAGTGTCCCGCCATTAGCCCGAAAATCACAATTAATAAAATCCACCACAGAGGATATTTTTGTCCTTGTTGGCGTCGAAAATCCTTGACGAGTTTGAGATATTCAATTAGACTGTTCATACTATTAATTCATAAAAAAATTACCGATCGCCCTCAATTTTACTTGAAGGCGATCGCATTTTTTTGTCCGATTTCGCCTTAGCGTGAAACAGCCCTGCGGTTTCTAGGGGGCTAGGTGGCGAGTCAGAAACCGGGTTTCTCCTCCAACGTCCTAACTCCGATCAAGATTTTCCAGAAGAAACCCGGTTTCTAGGGGCTGGGTGGCGAGTCAGAAACCGGGTTTCTCCTCCAACACCCCAACTCCGATCAAGATTTTCCTAAAGAAACCCGGTTTCTAGCGCTTGGGTGGTGAGTCAGAAACCGAGTTTCTCCTCTAATGTCCTAACTCCGATCCAGATTTTCTAAAAGAAACCCAGTTTCTAGGGGCTAGGTGGCGAGTCAGAATTTTTTTGAAAAAGGGGTTGACATTTCCAGAAAAAGCGGTTAGATTAGTAAATTGTGAGAGGCAAACAAACAACATAACAACGGTTGTCACGCTCTCTCAATCAGAAAAAGTTTACAAAGCTTTCCTGGTGCCTATGGCTCAGTGGAACCACTCCGATCCATCCCGAACTCGGTTGTGAAAAGCTGACGCGGCAAAGATACTTGGCGGGTAGCCGCCTGGAAAAATAGCTCGGTGCCAGGTTAATATCTAACTAAAGCCTTCTTCCAGTGGTAAATCGGAAGGAGGCTTTAGTATTTTAAGGTAGTATTCGATTATTTTGTAATATGAAAGCTGTTTTACCTTCTTGGATTATTTTAGATCCTTTAATTCAACAATGGTTATTAGAAGATATTGGACGAGGCGATCGCACCACCGCGAGTTTATTAACTAAAGAAACGCCAGGAAACGCCACTTGGGTGATTAAAGAAGCGGGAGTCATTGCCGGTTTACCCCTGGCTGAAAGAGTGTTTAAAAAATTAGATCCTCAGATGCAATTTACGCCTAAAATTACTGAAGGAGAAGCCTGTGAAAAAGGAACCGTAATTGCGACTTTAGAAGGGAGTTTAGAAGCTTTATTAACCGGGGAAAGAGTCGCCTTAAATTTAGCAATGCGACTGAGTGGAATTGCGACCGCAACTCGCCGATATGTGGAAAAAATAGCCGATTTACCCTGTCAATTAGTGGATACTCGCAAAACCACCCCAGGATTAAGATTATTAGAAAAATATGCCATTCAAGTTGGCGGTGCAAAAAATCATCGAATGGGGTTAGATGATGCGGTGATGATTAAAGATAATCATATTGCAGCAGCGGGAGGAATAGCAGAAGCGATCGCCCAAATTCGAGAAATTATGCCTTATCCCTTAACCATTGAAGTCGAAACCGAAACCTTAGAACAAGTGAAAATTGCGTTAGACAACCAAGCGGATATTATTATGTTGGATAATATGTCGTTAGAATTAATGGAAGAAGCAGTTAAAATCATTCGGGCAAATAATCCCCGGATTAAAATTGAAGCATCAGGAAATATTACCTTAGAAACCATTCGTTTTGTTGCAGAAACAGGGGTTGATTATATTTCCACAAGCGCCCCCATTACCCGTTCAAATTGGTTAGATTTAAGTATGAAAATCAAATAGCCCACCAAACTTATCAATCAAACCTAATACACTGAATCCAAGAATATCCTTGCAGAAATCCAAATTTATTGGAAGGTGGGCAAAGCCCACCCTACTATTATTTAGAAATAAAGTGAACCCAAAAACTACCATCAGGAATACAAACGCGACGGATTAATCGTTCAGAATAATGCAAATAAGCACCGCTTAAATCTGTCCGATAACCCGATGCAAACCATTCTCCATAGGGGTCATGAACAATAAAGCCATATTCGTCATAACCCACCACCACAATAATATGTCCAAAGGAGGTAAAATAACCATGAATTACCGCCGGATTTCCCGCAGAAACCCAATCTTTCACATCTTCGATGGTGGCATTTTCCGTAAAGTAATCTTGACACCCATATTCGCGAACAATCCGCGCTAAATCATAAGGATTATGGCGACTGTAACCTCTATTAATGGCATATTCATAGAGTTCATCTTCCAGTTGTCCTGAACTGGTTTTCCGACGCGCTTTAAAATATTCTAAACACATCGCCAGAGAAGTCACATTACAGGAACCTGTGGGGTTAAACCAGTTATCTAATTGGGATTTAAACGGAACCGTTAAGCGGTGACTTTTGGGAATTGGTTTCGGATAAACTAATTTTCCATTTTCATAAATTTCTGCGTGTTCTCCCCAAATATATAAAACCGAATAACCGCCATAACTTTCATTTCTGAGGGCAACTCGTAGATGAGCCCGAATCGGATCATAAGATAAAACCGCAAATTCTTTTCCACCGGGAATCGAAAACTTTTCTGAATCATTGAGTTGAGAAGAAGCAATCGGTTTAACTTTAAAAACCGTACTTTTAACGGTTTTCAAAATCGGAGTTTGAACCGGAATATCTTGGCGTTTTGCTTCGATTAATTTTTTGGCTGTTACCGCACCTAAATAACCCGCTTCTCCGCACTGCATTAACTTTTGAAATTGGTGTAAAGCTGCCGTTGATTTAGGGCCAAAAATTCCATCAACGGGTGGATCAAGTAATCCTAAATCAATGAGTCGGGTTTGAATTTGACGGCTTAAATCGTCGTCTTCATAAATGTCTTTAATATCATAGCGAATATTTTTACCGAGAAAGTCTTGTAGTTTCATAATAGTTTGGTTTGTTCTAATCAATTAAAGGGGAGGGTTAGATCAGAAGATTTTAGATTCAGGATTGATCCAAAACCTAAACTCTAGATTTTTTTGGGTCAGGACAATTTTACCCAGATTTGGGCAAGAATTAAGAGTAGAATATTTATCCCATGGCAAATTGGATCTGAACTTGAAGTCAAGCTTCAGATCATCCTCATCTTGGCTTCAAGATGCTAGACGACACAGTTCTAATTCACTTTCTTCTACTATCCGATAGAAGGTTTCAGGACAACTGCACCATAAGCTTGAGGAGATAAATACTGTTGTGCCGCTTTTTGAATTTCTTCAGTGCTTAAGGCTTGAATCCTTCCGGGATAATTAAAAGCAGAGGTAAGATCCCCAACCAGAGATTGATAATATCCATACAAACCCGCGCGATCGCTTGGCGTTTCATTCCCAAAAATAAAGCGATTTGCCACTTGGGTTCTAACCTTGGCAATTTCCGCTTCGGTGATCGGTTCTGTTTGCAGTTTATAGATGTGTTCGGTGATCGCCGTTTCCACTTCTGCCAAATTTTCCACGGGTAAACGCGCGGAAATATAAAACACTCCCTGCAAGCGTTGGGTCATATTACTAGCAGAAATCGAGGAAACTAATCCCCGATTTTCCCGTAAATCTTGAAATAACCGTGCAGTTCGTCCTTGACCCAGCAAATAGGCTAAAACATCCAACGGATAAGTCTCCGAGAGTTGTTCTAAACCGGGAACCCGCCAGACCATTAATAATCGTGCTTGCTGTAATGTCTCATCAACAATTTCACGCCGGACAATTTCCCTAAAATTTTCTTCTGGCGTCCAGACCACCGCATCAGCACGCGGATCAGCCGGGATCACCGAGTCATCATAAGTGGTCGTCACAGAAGTTTCGACAATTTCGATCAACTGCTCAACGGGTAAATTCCCCACCACCGCCACGGTCATTGACCGAGGTTGATACCAACTGCGATGAAAGTCGCGCATTTGTTGCGGTTGCAACTGTTCAATCACCGAAGCTGGCCCTAACACTGGACGCCGATAAGGTAAGCGTTCAAAGGCAAGTTCCATGGTTTGACGGAAGGAACGACGCCCCGGATTATCTTCAGAACGGCGAATTTCCTCCAAAACCACAAACTTTTCCCGTTCAAAGGCTGGATCAGCAATGCTGGCATTAAAAATCACATCAAATTGTAACGGTGCTAACTCTGCGAAATCTTTCGGGGCTGTGGTGATGTAATAGTGGGTATAATCTTGGCTGGTTGCAGCATTAGTAACAGCACCCCGTTGTTCGATTTTTTGTTCAAACTCTCCCAACTGCAAATGCGGCGTTCCTTTGAAAACCATGTGTTCTAAAAAGTGCGCCATGCCATTGATGCGATCGCTTTCCTGAGCAGAACCCACATTAATCCAAACGTTCAGGTTGACTGCATCAATGGGTAACTGTTCAGCCACAATGGTTAAACCGTTGGATAACGGGTGAACCGTTGGTGTATTAATGGGACGAGGTGCAGATGGTTTAACAAGGATGGAAGTCATTCTTTGTGTAAATAGGTAGTTATGGATTTTATCTCTGTTAGTTAGTTTAGTCATCCCCAGGGGACAAGGGGTCGTTGTAACCGCAGTCAGAACGCGTTACACTTGTTAAAAATTTCTGAATTTTTTTGAGACTGAATCCTAAAATTTTAACGTTTTCAGTTCCCTCTGAACTCAATTTCCATTCTTTAGTTGTTCTCATTTCGATTTAATATGGCTTTCTTTCGTCAATATATCGCCCCTTTCATTGTTCTTGTAATTTTCTTACTCGCTTTAGTTGCCGTCAGCGCCCGGATTTTTCTGTCGGAGGATATGGCAGCGCCCGCACCCATCAGCGAAATTCCAGGTTTTACTCAATATGCACAACAGTTGGTCAAGGATATCCGGGTTTAAGTTGGACATTCCAGGGTATATTCTCCGCATCGGTTCGAGTTTGGATCGGGCGTTATTAGTTAAATATGTGCATCGAACCTACACCGAACTGTTTCCGGGTCAAGATTTAAACCATCTTAGCCAAACGGTTGAACAGTATTTTTCCACTCAAACCCCGTTATGGTGGGTCGATTGGACAAATCCTAACACCCAAACCCAGGAACCTATCGCCTGTTTATGGTTAGGAAACGCCGTGGATCAGGCGGACGGGGAACGAATCGCCCATATTTTTTTATTGTATGTTGCCCCAGCCCACCGCAAGCAAGGGATTGGTTCTGTGTTAATGCAACAAGCCGAACTCTGGGCTAAACAACGAGGCGATCGCCGCATCAGCTTACAAGTCTTCAGCAACAACACTCCCGCCCTCCACCTGTACCAAAAGTTAGGCTATCAAACCTATTCCTTTTCCATGCACAAGCTGTTATGAAGGAGGCAGGAGGCAGGAGGCAGGAGGCAGGAGGCAGGAGGCAGGAGGCAGAAGGCAGGAGGTAGAAGGCAGGAGGCAGGAGGCAGGAGGCAGGAGGCAGGAGGCAGAAGGCAGGAGGAAGGAAGGAAAAATACTCCCCTTGTCCCCTTGTCCCCTTGTCTCCCGCTCTTCCCTTGATCCCCATCGTGCTGTAAAGTTATAGGTATGGAGGATGAAGAACTGAGCGTCATTAACATTCAAGACCCAATCAAGAGTCCTTTGGATCAATTGGAGGATGTCGAACCGTCCAAACCTGATCCAGAGGAAATGTTGCCGTTGCTAGAATCGTCTGAACCTCAGCAGCGGATGATAGCAGCACGGGCATTTTGTGAAATTCAAGATCAACGGGCGATCGCCCCTTTAATTCGTTTACTTCAGGATGCTTGTCCCTTAGTACGGGTGAGCGTCGCTTATGCGTTGGGACGCAATACTAATGCTGAAGCAGTTGATGCTTTAATCAAACAGTTGAACCAAGACTGGAATGGTTATGTCCGTAAAGGGGTGGTTTGGGCATTAGGCAACTGTGGCGATCGCCAAGCCTTAGAACCCTTAATTGACGCGCTGAAAACCGATATTCCCGCAGTGCGGTTATGGGCGGCAAGTTCCCTCGGACAAATGGCGAAAATTGGTTATGATGTGGTGATTCGAGCGGTTCCACCCGTGATTGAAGGGTTACGTCAAGATCCGATGGCGGCGGTTCGCAGTAATTGTGCTTGGGCTTTGGGTCAATTATGTCGAGAACTCCCATCTAATGTGGTTTATGCCGGAGCAATTGATGGCTTAATTGAAGCGTTAGTCGAAGATGAGGATATGGGCGTTAGAGATGATGCGAAATCTTCTTTATTGAAAGTGGGTGATCCACGAGCTTTACAACTCATTGAAGATTTAGAAATGGATGGATTCTTTTAAAGAATTGATGGGTTAATTACAATAAAAATTGACCTTTAAGACTCTCATTAAAAATCCTTTTATTTCAGGGTGGAAGCAAGGTTAAGAGAGCCTCTATGATAAATTTGAAATCAAAATAGTTGCACAATTGATTTAGATTGACTCTATATAATTAGATTAGAAAACTGGATAATGATGAGTTAGTTTATCTAAGCTTTAAACAAAATTGACTAAAACATCAATATGAGGTTATACTGTAATGAAGTCGTTTGTCAGTGCTTAAGAGACGAAAACTGCAAACAATTGTTAAGCTAACCCACTCTCAAACGAGTAACGCTAGTTTAGAAAGAGAGTGAAACTGCTAACATACCAGTTATGCAGCCTTGAACCCGGCAGGGCTTGGACTCCTATTGTTTAACCGTTATATTGGACTACAGCGAATGGCGAATTCAGCTAAAGATAGTAAAGAAAAGCAAGTTAACCAGGAAAAGCAAAAAGCTCTTAACCTTGTTTTAAATCAAATTGAGCGTAGCTTTGGGAAAGGGGCAATTGTCCGCTTAGGGGATGCCACCCGCATGAAGGTGGAAACCATTCCCAGTGGGGCGTTAACCCTTGACTTAGCGTTGGGGGGAGGCATTCCCAAGGGACGGGTAATTGAGATTTACGGGCCAGAGAGTTCCGGTAAAACCACCTTAGCCCTACACGCGATCGCAGAAGTCCAAAAAGCAGGGGGTGTGGCTGCATTTGTAGACGCAGAACACGCCCTTGATCCCACCTATGCTGCCGCCGTGGGTGTGGATATTGAGAATTTGCTGGTTTCTCAACCGGACACGGGAGAAATGGCGTTAGAAGTGGTCGATCAACTCGTGCGTTCTGTGGCGGTTGATATTGTGGTGGTGGACTCCGTAGCCGCCCTGGTTCCCAGAGCAGAAATTGAAGGGGATATGGGAGATGCTCACATGGGGTTACAAGCGCGACTGATGAGCCAAGCATTACGGAAAATTACTGGAAATATCGGAAAATCAGGCTGTACCGTCATTTTCCTAAACCAATTACGGCAAAAAATTGGAGTTACCTACGGGAACCCCGAAACCACAACGGGGGGGAATGCCTTAAAATTCTATGCCTCTGTGCGGTTAGATATTCGTCGAATTCAAACCTTAAAACGGGGAACTGAAGAATACGGAATTCGCGCCAAAGTTAAGGTTGCTAAAAATAAAGTTGCCCCTCCCTTCCGGGTTTCTGAATTTGATATTGTCTTCGGAAAAGGCATTTCAACCCTGGGTTGTTTAATAGATTTAGCAGAAGAAACCGGAGTCTTAAAACGCAAAGGCGCTTGGTATAGCTACAACGGCGATAATATTGGTCAAGGTCGAGATAAAACCTTAACCTATTTAGAAGAACGCCCCGATTTCAGTCGGGAAATTGAACAAAAAGTTCGAGCCGCTTTAGCAGATGGGGCTGTGGTTTCTGCCAATTCCGTCGTCGCTCATGTCGATCATGATGAAGAAGACGAAATCGAGTTCAGTGCAGAAGAAGAATAAAACGAATTAAGAATTAAGAATTAAGAATTAAGAATTAAGAATTAAGAACTGATAACTCTTTCACTGGTCACTGATAACTGATAACTGGTGACTGGTGACTGGTGACTGGTGACTGGTGACTGTATTTTTAAGTTCTCAGAAAATTCAATAATTCTCGATTAACGGTTTGGGGAACTTCCTGTTGTATCCAGTGACCACAATCAGGAACTAATTGTAGTTTATAGGGGGCTGCAATTAAACGGTCTAACCCTTCGGTTAAATGGTGGCTTAAAAAAGAATCTTCTTTGCCCCACAATACCAAGGTTGGAACCGTGACTTTTTGGGGTCGTATCCAATTGGAAGCCCAGGTGGGGGGCCAGAATAAATGGCGATAATAATTCATTGCCGCTTGTAATACCCCAGGCTTTTCTAATGCGGCTTCATAAATTTGAGTTTCTTCGGCACTAAATGCTCCTTTGCGAATGGCTTGTCCGCGTAATACATTCGTGACAAATTCTTTTAGATTTTGCTGAATCAGCCATTCAGGAATCCCTGGAACTTGAAACGCCAAAACAAACCAACTACGCCGAAGTTGGTCTAAATTACTGACTAATTCTTGAACAAAGCGATGGGGGGGAGGCGCGTTGAGAATCGCTAACCGGTGAATCGTTTGAGGAAATTTTTGGGCGAAATGCCAAGCAATGACACCGCCCCAGTCATGACCGACAATGTGGGCTTTCACATATCCTAAACGTTCAATTAACCCTTTGATATCGGCACTGAGGGTGTCTAAATCATAACCGCTTGTGGGTTTGTCCGAATCGTTGTAACCCCGTAAATCGGGTACAACGACTTTAAAATGACGAGCTAAAGCGGGGATTTGGTACCGCCAAGCATACCAAAATTCGGGAAACCCATGGAGGAGTACGACGAGTTCTCCCTCGCCTTGAGTGACAGTGTGTAGACGAATATTATTCGTATAAACGAACCGATGCTGCCAATCTGCTTCTAATGCTGCCATATACCTTCTTACAGACGAACCCAGCGTGCGACCGTATCGGAAACATCCGGTAACGCCATCGGGGAATTCTATTAGTGACTTCTGATCTCAGATTATCACTTCTAGCGGTTGTCATACTCCATGATCACTTAGGATCTATCCTAAGTTTTAGACAGGCTGGATCACCTTGGGATAAATTGCCGACGGCGTGACATTGCCTTTGAGTAAGTTGGCTAATTCCTGCAACTGCTGAATCGCCTCAGCGCCTTCTAACTTCATTAACTCTCGGTCATCCCGCATCTCCGTCCAGGTGATGCCATAATCGGATACCAGAAACCGAATCAAATGGTTTTCGCCTAAACTCACCATGAAGGAGGCACTATTCATTTGACCGCCACAGGTATAACAAGAAGCCAGATACCCTTGACGCTCTAGCACAATGGCTAAAGCTTGAAGGTTCATTACCAAGTCTTGAACGAATTTTCGGTGTTGTTCTGCAAGTCTGAGAAACATAGTTTCCTCCCTATCACCACACCTAAGATTATCTCAAAAATGTAACATAATCTTAAGGTTTTGGTGTTGAAATATTAGCCCAGCATAATCTATATTCGTTAAAACGTTTACCCCACGATTTGATCAACCCTGAATAGGTGTGAAGATTAACGAATTTTCTAGACTGAGAAAGGTATCTGGGAAAACAATTGACTCAAATTACCTGTAGCTTTCTGAGGTGAAACCACTCCAAAGCTCAATTTAAGGCACTAAGAAGGAACTGGGCAAAATTGATAAAAAGATTTAATACTTTGTATGAGTTTAGGCAATGTCTAAGCTCGATCATCAGTCTTTCTAATCAATATCCCACCAGCCAAAGGCAGGGCCAATAAATCGAATGGTAATCCAGAAAACAATCAAAAACCCAATGCCATACCAACTGGCTTTTGTGGTTATATCAATAAATTTTTGGCTTTGAGTTTTGGTAATGGGAACCCAAGGCAAAATATATTCATCTTTGCCGTATTGTTCTCCCATTGATTCTTTCCGACGTTTCGCTTCACCCATAATTTTGTCTACAAAAGTTAACAGTGTGTCTCATTTTCCCAATACTATTATTTTATAGCAGCTAACTTTCAACCGTCAGCTTGATCAAAGCCGCTGCCAAGTTAAATTCGAGCTTTCGGGAGATGCACTAACCCGCCAACGTAATAAAGAATCAGCAAATTGACTGATGAGAGAAAATTCCCCTAATGCTTGTCTGGGTGCAACGGTTGCCAAGGCGATCGCGTCTTCAACGGTGCAAACCCCCCACTGAACTAAATTTTGCGCCCCAACTAATAACGGTAACGTAGTTCCCGATAACGTCCCATCCGGTAAACGGGCTGTGCCTTGTTTGACTTTTATTTGTCGTTCATCCCAAGGATATATTCCATCTGGTAGTCCTAAAGGCGCTAAAGCATCACTGACTAGAAACAAGTTTCCTCTACTCATTCGTAATAATAAATCCACCATCAGGGGAGAAATATGTTCACCATCGGCAATGAAACCACATTGAACAGCAGGAGCAGTTAAAGCCGCCCCTAATAACCCCGGTTCTCGATGATGTAAACTCGGCATCGCATTAAACGCATGAGTTACCATTGTTGCGCCCAGGGTAAAAGCTTGTTGCGCTTGAGTTGCTGTTGCTTGAGAATGCCCTAAACTAACAATAATCCCTAAACTTCTAAGGTAAGGAATCACGGTTTCACTGGGATCTAATTCGGGGGCTACAGTGATAATTTTAACGAGGGTGGCATAATCTCCGAGGACTTGTTTAACGTGATCCAGAGTGAAAGGTAATAAATATTGTTCAGGATGGGCGCCGCGTTTACTGGGGTTGAGAAACGGCCCTTCCAGGTGAACTCCTAAAATTTGGGCGGTGCGGGTTGGCGGCGGTTGTTGGAGATATTGGGAAATAGTGGATAAAGCGGTATGGATTTTTTCAATAGAAGTCGTCACAATTGTCGGCATGAAACCATCAACGCCTTGCTGCCATAGATAATGACAAATTTCGGTTAATTTCGGTAAATCTTCCGGGGTTAAATCGGGAAAAGCTAACCCTAACGCCCCATTAATTTGTAAATCAATACCACCAAGAGAAACCCAATCTCCTTGTAAATCGAGTTGTTTCACGTTTTCCGAGACTAGGTTGAGTTCCATCGGTTGAATCTGGTGAATTCGGCCTTGACGGATTAAAATTTGCTGTAAATTTTGATAACCAGGCAACCGGACATTGATAATATCGAGGTTAGCAGCTTGTTGCTGTTGTGTTGTTGTCATTGGGAACAATTTTTTAACCTTGAACTCTACATCTACCATTCCTAACTCTACTCCGGCTCAAGTCGGGATTATCATGGGAAGCGATTCGGATTTACCGACAATGGCGGGAGCGATCGCCATTTGTGAAGAATTTAATATCGCCCATGAGGTGGCGATTGTTTCCGCCCATCGTACCCCAGAACGAATGTTTGAATATGCGAAAACCGCCCATGAACGAGGCATTCAAGTGATTATCGCCGGGGCTGGAGGAGCCGCCCATCTGCCCGGACTGGTCGCCTCGTTAACGCCATTACCGGTGATTGGGGTTCCCGTCACGACCCGGACGTTACAGGGGGTGGATTCACTGTATTCCATTGTGCAGATGCCTGCGGGAATTCCGGTTGCGACTGTTGCGATCGGCAATGCGAAAAATGCAGGACTGTTAGCGGTTCAGATTTTAGCCTCCCATGATCGGGAGTTGTTGCAGCGAGTTCAAGATTATCGAGACGCGTTGAAACAATCGGTTCTGGAAAAACAACAGCGTTTAGAAGCGTTGGGCTATGTGGACTATTTAAATCTCTCTTAACCTTAGTATGGCTCAAAACGGGGATAGCGGGATATTATCGAAGCGTCTTCCCTCAAAATGTATACCTTGATACAGAAAAACCCTGGCTAATATATGAAAAATTATTAGTCCTTGATGCAAATTAAGCATTATCCCAAAATCATTAAGTGGTTTTAATTCCAGAGATTTTGCAGTTGTGATTGGGTGATAAGGAGTGGAAAGATCATGAAACCTGGCTGATCAAAAAAAGACCTTAGCAACCTGATTCCAACTATTTAAAATCTAATCCAAAATCTTGAATTTAAACCATTGTTCATCCATCGATTGGATTATCCGAAATCCATAACTTAACATTAAAACTCGAATGGTTTATGGGAATCGTCGGTGTACTACCTTAATGGTTTAACAGCAAATTCATCAATCAACAACAAATTGAGAATTCACTGTTTAATTGGTAACTATATGGATTGACATCAATCCTGTAACGTTGTATTCAAAATACAATAAATCTGGAAAAATGGATGATCCCAACCTAGATCATTCATCAAGCGTGAGATTCGTTCTTTCCTCAAGATTCGTTCACAGAATTACAGCCGATGCTTATTTACGAAAAATCTAAACCTAGGGTTCAGCGACGGTCAAACTTCGCTCATCGAGTCGGTTCCAGACTGAATGCTGCCCTGTTAAGCCTACAACATTCAAGATGGTTTTCCCCCACTTGGTTCGCTTGTATTCCCTTAACTGCCATTATTGTTGGCCTGTGGAGTTTAGCAGCCAATGCCCAAGCCCCAACAGAACCCTTAACTCCTGAGATGGTTCAGGGATACCTCAATACTGCCTGGGTCTTAGTGGCCTCTATTTTAGTGATTTTCATGAATGCTGGTTTCTGTATGTTAGAAACTGGCTTTTGCCGCCAGAAAAACGCCGTTAACGTTTTAGCAAAAAACTTAATTGTCTTTGCGTTAGCAACCTTAATTTTCTGGGCTTTTGGGTTTTCCTTTATGTTTGGTGGGGAGAATCCCTTTATTGGTGGTGGCGGTTACTTCCTAACGGGAGGCGCTGAAGTTTACGGTTTAGCCCCGTTCCCTGAAGGATTACCGATTCCCTTATTTTTCCTGTTCCAAGTGGCTTTCGCGGGAACTGCTGCGACCATCGTATCTGGAGCCGTCGCAGAACGGATTGAATTTATTGCCTTTTTGCTGTTTAGCTTATTAATCGTCGGTATTTCCTACCCGATTACAGGCCATTGGGTCTGGGATAGTGCAGGTTGGCTCTATGGGATGGGCTTCAAAGATTTCGCGGGGACAACTGTTGTTCACTCCGTTGGCGGTTGGGCGGCATTAATGGGGGCTGCTTTCCTTGGCCCTCGGATGGGGAGATATGGGGCGGATGGAGAAGTCCGTGCTATGCCCGGTCATAACCTCAGTATTGCCACCTTAGGATGTTTAATTCTGTGGATTGGCTGGTTTGGATTTAACCCAGGTTCTGCCTTAGCGGTTAATGAATCCATTGCCCATATTGCGGTTACTACCAACTTAGCAGGTGCCGCTGGAGCGATTGCTGCGACTGCAACCTCCTGGTTCAAAGACAGTAAGCCGGATTTATCCATGATTATCAACGGCGTTCTCGCTGGCTTAGTGGCAATTACCGCCTGCTGTGATACCGCTAACTATTTTAGTGCGGTGATTATTGGTTTAATTGCTGGGGTAATTGTTGTCTACGCGGTCAGTTTCTTTGACCGGATTAGAATTGATGACCCGGTAGGTGCCACTTCCGTTCACTTAGTCTGTGGAATTTGGGGAACCTTAGCGGCGGGTATCTTTGGTGGTGCAAACTTATTGACTCAAATCATCGGCATTCTCAGCATTGGTGGTTTTACCGTTGTTCTCAGTACCATTTTCTGGTTAGCTTTGAAAGCAACCGTTGGTCTGCGGGTTCACCCCGAACAAGAATACAAAGGGTTGGACATTGCCGAACACGGGATGGAAGCTTATGCTGGATTCCTTAAGGATGATCTTACCCCTGGTTTTAATAGCTCTAGCTCTAGTGTGCCAGGTAGCAGTAGCGTGAGCAGCCGATACTAATTCAGAATTTCGTTCTGGGTTAGCGGTAAAAGTCATATCCCCCTAAACCCCGGTTTCTTCAGGAAATCGGGGTTTTAATCTCATCAAGACCACAACCCCCTATAACTTCCCGCAATTCACGTGCTAAATTGTCTTATTGAGTAGGGCTACCCTGATTTAAACTCGGAAAATCCAGTGTTTATTCGGTCGAAAGCAATTCCCCAATGGGTGAGGTTATCGTTAATTAGCAATGGAGTCTTGTTTTTCGCCGTTGTTGTATTAACGATCCGCGGAAACTCTAATTCAATATCAGCCGTTGATTCTTCAACAACCCAACAGCTAGAACCTGCTTCTGAATCAACGCTTTCAACGAATTCAGGACTAGGGCCACGCCATCGTTGGACATATCAACAATGGGTAGACCAGTTAAGGCGAGAAGCCACTGCAATGGCCAGTAATTCCCCCCAACGGTTAACGGTCTTAGCCGGAGATTCTTTAAGTTTATGGTTTCCCTCGGAACTCTTACCCTCAGACCGAACTTGGTTAAATCAAGGCATTTCTGGGGAAACCTCCGCCGGATTATTAAAGCGACTAAAATTATTTGATATCACTGAACCTGAAACAATTTTTGTCATGATTGGCATTAATGATTTAATTCGAGGGGTTGATGATACCACCTTATTAAATAACTATCGAGAAATTATTCGAGACTTAGTTTGGGTTCATCCTAATGCTCAAATCGTCGTGCAGTCCATCCTCCCCCACAGTGGAAAAAATGCCAATTGGGAAGGTCGAGAGCGGTTGTTAAAAATTTCTAATGAGCGGATTAGAAATCTCAATGAAGAATTAAAATTAATCGCTGAAGAAGAAAGTGTTTATTATTTGAATTTACATCCTTTATTTACGGATACAGAAGGAAATTTAAAGCCTGAATTAAGTACCGATGGGTTACATCTAAATCAACAGGGTTATTTAGTTTGGAGTTCAGGATTAAAGCTATTTAATCAATTAATTTTAGAATAAATATTAGTTAGAACTATGAATGATTTAAAAGTAATTATTATCGGGGCTGGTATTGGTGGTTTAACCACAGCCTTAACCATGCGTCGGGCTGGATATGAACTCGAAATTTATGAAAAAACCAGCGAACTACGCCCCGCCGGAGCCGGAATTTCCGTCTGGTCAAATGGGGTTAAAGTGTTAAATAGTCTAGGCTTAGGAGATGAGGTTGCTAATATTGGGGGTCGGATGGATATTATGGAATATCGCAGCCACACCGATGAACTGTTGAACCGCATTCATCTTGACCCCGTTGTACAAACCGTTGGACAGCGCCCTTATCCCGTTTCTCGAACTGATCTCCAACAACTTCTATTAAAAGCATTAGGTTCTGTTCCCATTAAACTCAATGCTAAATGTATTGCAATTGAACAGGATGAATACCGAGTCACCGCTTATTTTGAAGATGGATATCAAACCAGTGGTGATGTGTTAATTGTCGCCGATGGCAGCCGTTCTACCCTGAGAAATTATGTGGTGGGGTATCCCGTAGAATTAAGATATGCGGGTTATGTCAACTGGAATGGTTTGGTTGAAATTAGTGAAGATTTAGGAACAGAAAATACTTGGGTGATTTACGTTGGAGAAGGCAAACGAGCTTCAATGATGCCAGTCGGAAATCATCGCTTTTATTTCTTTTTTGGTTGTCCGATGCCGAAGGGAACCGTTGTGGAACCCGAACAGCGTCGAGAGGAATTACAACAAATTTTTGCCGGATGGCCGTTGCCTGTTCAACGATTAATTGAACGGCTTGATCCTGACCAGTTAAATCGCTTAGAAATTCATGATTTAGATCCCTTAGAACAGTTAGTTAGAGGTCGCGTGGCATTATTAGGAGATGCGGCTCATGCTTCTACGCCAACTTTAGGACAAGGAGGGTGTCAAGCCATGGAGGATGCAGAAGTATTATCACGATTTTTATCAACGACGAATATCGGGGTAGAATATGCGTTAAAACGATATGAAACAGAACGAAAAGAACGAACCACTAACCTAGTTTTAAAAGCCCGCAAACGAGCGGATTTAATTTATGGTAAAGATCCCGATCTCACTCAACAATGGTATGAACAACTACGTCAAGAAGATCCCAGCGATGTGACCAATGCGTTATCTAAAACTATCTTAGGAGGCCCCTTTAGATAAGAGAGCGGGGGGACAAGGGGAAGGGGGGACAAGGGGACAAGGGGACAAAGAGACTATTTTTCCCTCCTCCTGCCTTCTTACTTCTGCCTTCTATTCCCTAATTCTTAATTCTTAATTCTTAATTCGATCTATGTCTGGTAAATTAACAACTCATGTTTTAGATACGGCTCAAGGTCGTCCTGCGGCTTATTTATTAATAGAATTATGGTGGATTGAACCTGAATCTGGAGAACGAATTCATTTAAAAACCGCTTGTACAAATACCGATGGCAGAACCAACCAACCGTTATTAATGGAAGGGGAATTAAAAGTCGGAACTTATGAGCTAGTTTTTGCAGTTGGAGAGTATTTTAAAGCACAATTAAATCATCTTCCTGAACCTTTATTTTTAGATCAAATTCCTATTCGGTTTGGCATTGCGGATGCCAATGCTAATTATCATGTTCCTCTGTTAGTTTCTCCTTGGTCTTATAGTACCTATCGAGGCAGTTAAAGTTATGAAGCAATATCATTTATCTCAACTCAATCAAATGTCTCAATCAGAATTTATTGAGGCGTTAGGAGCAATTTTTGAATCCTCTCCTTGGGTCGCAGAACAAGCTTGGTTAAAACGACCTTTTCCTGATCTTGATAGGTTACATCAAACAATGGTTGATGTGGTTAATCATAATAGTTCTGAACAACAATTAATGTTAATTCGCGCTCATCCTGACTTGGGAACAAAAGCAAAAATGGCAGAAGCTTCGGTACGAGAACAATCTGGCGTGGGTTTAGATCGGTTAAGTTTGTCTGAATATGAGCGCTTTCAAAGCTTGAATCAAAATTATCAGAATAAATTCGGATTTCCGTTTATTATTGCTGTTAAAAATCAGACAAAAGACAGTATTTTAGAAGCCTTTGAAAAACGGCTCAAAAATTCGGTACAATTAGAACAGGAAACCGCTTTAAAAGAAATTGCTAAAATTGCTAAATTTCGATTAGAGGATACTGTTCTCTTAGATTAATCTAAATCATGCCTTCGCCATTAACGCTGTTTCGTTCCTCGTTTTTAGATTTCATTGGTGATCCGTTTTATCAATCGGAATTAGAGAGTGTTCGTTATGTTCCCGATGGATTATTAGTGATAGAATCAGGTATAATTAAAGAGTTTGGAACTTATCAAGATTTAAAGGATAAATATCCTGATTCTCCGATTCAATCTTATCCTGATTTATTAATTATACCGGGATTAATTGATACTCATATTCATTTCCCCCAAACGGAGATGATTGCATCTTATGGAGAACAGCTTTTAGAATGGTTAAATCAATATACATTTCCAACAGAACGAAAATTTAGCAGTAAAGAGTATGCTCAAAAAATAGCTGCTTTTTTCCTCGATGAACTCCTTAAAAATGGAACTACAACGGCGTTAGTTTTTGCAACAGTTTTTCCTCAATCTGTTGATGCTTTTTTTGAAGAAGCCAGTCGCCGGAATTTAAGAATGATTTCGGGAAAAGTCATGATGGATCGTCATGCACCAAATTATTTAACAGATACAGCAGAATCGTCTTATCAAGAAACAAAACAATTAATTCAAAAATGGCATAAAAATGGGCGATTATTATATGCAGTAACACCTCGATTTGCGATTACTTCTACTCCTGAACAATTGCAATTAGCGGGAAGACTTTTAGAAGAATTTCCTGATGTTTATTTACAAACCCATTTATCAGAAAATCTGAAAGAAGTTGAATTTGTAGCGGAATTGTTTCCAGAAGCGAAAAATTATTTAGCCGTTTATGATCAGGTCGGGTTAGTGACAAACCGTTCAATTTTTGCCCATAGTATTCATTTAACGAAAGATGAATTTAAACGGTTATCTGAAGCGAAGGCGGCGATCGCCTTTTGTCCTACTTCTAATTTATTTCTAGGAAGTGGTTTATTTCAACTCCACCAAGCAAAATCTCTTGCACATCCCATTAAAGTGGGTTTAGGAACAGATATTGGTGCAGGAACCAGTTTTTCCCTTTTTCAAACCGCGAATGAAGCTTATAAAATTGCTCAACTGCAAAGTCAAATTCTTTCTGCATTTCAAGCGTTATTTTTAGCCACATTAGGCGGTGCAAAAGCCCTTAATCTAGAGGATAAATTAGGAAATTTTCAACCGGGGAAAGAAGCGGATTTTATTGTTTTAGATTTAAAAGCAACCCCTTTAATGAAGTTCCGCAACGAACAAGTTTCTTCCCCCCAAACTCTTGCTGAGATTGCTGAACAAGTGTTTACTTTAATCATGTTGGGGGATGACCGGACAATTGAAGCCACTTATGTTTATGGAGAAATTGCTTATCGTAAAACACAGGAGGCAGAGGGTAGGAGGAGAATGTGATCTAAAAACTAGGTTTCTTCGGTCTTTACATCAGTTCTGAAAATTCAATCTGATAAAATAAAAGAAAGTGTGTAAAAGAACATAGATTTATTGATTCAGAGCGACTTAATCTATTAAAATATGAGTAATATTGCTATTGTTAAAACCGCAGGAGAACCCCTTAACGTCCGTTCTACTCCGAATGGCGAAATTATTGATACCCTGGCTAATGGAGCTAAAGTAACGTTAAGTGGAGAAGCGGTTAATATGGGGGGAACAACTTGGGGGTCTATTGGTTCAGAACGGTGGGTGGCAACACAGTTTTTAACACCTGTTTCTACTCAAAATTATTTTAGTAATCCTGAAATTACTTCAATCCCAGGGGCTAAAATTGTTGCCACCCAAACCGCCCATCAAGTCGGAGGGGGATTAAATATTTATCGCACGGAATTACTGAACGAAAATAACGAAATTGTGGATACAGTGCGCTGCGTTTCGGGTCGTTTGGGTTTACAAATTCCGTCCGATGAAGAAGGTTCTCAAACGCCTTTACCCTTTGGAATTTATACCTTTGATTCTCCAGGGTTAGTGGAAGATGCACCGGGAGAATTTGGGGGGGTTTGGTCAGCCATTACCCCAACATTTCCAACTAACCGGGCTGGGTTAGGATTACATTATGATCCCTCGGCGCTGGCTTATGTTTCTCAAACGGGAACATCCGGCTGTTTAGCCACCCCAACCATTGAAGAACGGGAGATTATGACGGAATTTATTTTAGAATATAAACCCACTCATTTAATTGTTCAAAAAGACGAATATTAAGATGATATTGGGGACACATCCGTATTGTGTAGAGACGTTGTATGCAACGTCTCTACGTGGGATTTATTGGCTCATCTGTAGCATCAATTCCAAGATTTCAGTTAAGATTGAAATTGCTGTAAGCGAGTTAATTTATCTGCAAACAAGCGAATTTCTAAGTTTTCGTCTTCTCGTTGCAGAACAGAACGTTGGACTTGACCTAAATATAAGGGTTGAGACAGATTTGATTCAGGATGAACAATGGTTCTCGCCCGAATTAATAAAGGTTCTTGCATTTGTCCGCCTCGTCCTGGGGAATATAAATCCGCTGCGGCTTGACGCAATGTAGCTTCTAATTGAGATTCGGTAATATCCGGCGCAACCGCAATCACGACTTGACGACCGCCATCATCAAAAACGCGAGTATAACGCACTGCACCGGGAATTTCCACCCGATAAAATAACCCCAAACTAAGGGCAAAAACACCAAAGGTTAAAACCCCTGTAAAAGCAGTAACACCCACTAATCTAAACCGCAATCCCCATTTAAAAATAAAGGCAATTAGGGTCAATCCTGCAAAGACTAATGTGGCAAGACCCACCCATTTAGAAAGTTCTAACCAATCTGCTGTTGAAATGGAAAAATTCATCGGAAATTGTTAAATTAACACTAATAATTTTCATATTATATTTTACCGGATTACGGTTAGCTCATGGCTAAACCCTTAAATTTCTGGTTTTCTTCCGGTCAGAAAATAAGTGAGCATTTCTCCTTTGCCTTTCACTTCAATAAATCCCCGTTCTTCAAAGCTGTATTTATGTTTTAATCGTTCATAGGTAGCGACGGTGACTTGTATTTTACCGGCTATTCCATGGGATTCCATGCGGTTAGCTGTATTGACTGTATCTCCCCATAAATCATAGGTAAACTTTTTTGTGCCAATTACACCTGCTTCTACGGGGCCAGTATTAATTCCTGTTCGCATTTGTAACGGTTCATTGCCTTTGAGGCGAAACTGACCGATAATATTTTGCATATCCAAAGCCATATCGGCGATCGCTTCAGCATGATCCCAACGGGGGGTTGGAAGTCCCCCGACGACCATATAAGCATCGCCAATAGTTTTAATTTTTTCTAATTTATATTGTTCGGCTAACTGATCAAAAGCCGAGAAAATTTCATTGAGAATTTCCACTAATTGAGCCGGAGATAAACTCGATGATAAGTTGGTAAAATTGACAATATCAGCAAATAAAACGGTGACATCAGCAAAACTATCCGCAATAGTATTTTCACCTTGTTTTAATCGTTCTGCGATCGCTTCGGGTAAAATATTTAATAATAACTTTTCAGCTTTTTCCTGTTCTTCGGCTAATTTTTTTAAATACGCTTGTTCTTGGTCACGTAATCGCTTTTTTTCTAAACAAGCATTAATCCGAGCTTTTAATAAAACCGGATTAAAAGGTTTTGATAAATAATCTTCCGCTCCCAATTCAATGCAGCGGACAATACTATCAATATCATTAACCGCCGAAATCATCACCACTGGAATATGACGTAACGCCGGATCAGCTTTTAAAGTTTCTAAAACCTGATAGCCATTCATTTGTGGCATCATAATATCCAGTAAGACTAAATCCAGAGACATTGAACTCATCATTTCCAAAGCTTCAAAGCCATTGGAAGCGGTTTCAACTTCATAACCCTGTCGCTGGAGGCGGCGAGCCAACAGGTCACGGTTTACTTCATTATCATCAACGACTAATACACGATCCGGTTCAGCGTCCATCTTTATTCGTGGCTCCGACTCTTATTTAGGAGAGCCGCAACGAACGCCACGCCTCCATCTACGGTTTTATACAATAAATTGCTTGATTGAACGCTGGTTAGAATAGATTGGGTTAAGAGAGTTCCAAACCAGATTCTAGGCCAGATATCGCTCACGCTCTCTTGTTGATTGTGCAGATTTTCTTCAACCTGTCCATCACTGATTAACTTGTTCATCCCTTGCTTGGATAGATCAGCGGACTCAAACAAAACACCCCCTCCAAAAGTCAAACCGTTGTGAAAAATACCTTGGGCTTCACAAGTTCTACAAGGAGTCAAGATAGCGCAAAAATGATAGCATAGTCACTGATTGAGTGGCTAGTTGCAACAAGGGATGGGTTTAACTCGACCTTAAGCCGTTCTTGTTTTTAAACAAGCTTCTATTTTTTCCAGCAAGCGAAGAAACTCCACCGGTTTTGTATCATAATCATCACAACCTGTCGCTAAACATTTTTCGCGATCGCCTGCCATTGCATGGGCTGTTAAAGCAATCACGGGAATGGCTGCGGTTTTCGGATCAGCTTTAATCTTTTTCGTCGCTTGCCAACCGTCCATCACTGGCAAACTCATATCCATCAGGATTAAATCTGGGATAATCGAACGAGCCAGTTCAACGCCTTCCGCACCATCCACCGCAATAAAGACTTCATATCCCTTACGTAAGAGGCGCCGTTTCAGCATATCTCGATTCATTTCATTATCTTCAACTAACAGAATTTTAACCATAATCCGAGCCCAACATGACACAGTTTAAACGTTAAGGTTTTCACGATTTGGAGGTTAGGGGTGCTTGTTTCAGGCTAGCATTTACCCGGGTATGAATTTCATGGAGTAATTCTTCGCAACTATAACTGCCCTTCAACAGAATTTGTTCTACATCCCCTTGTAGTTGTATGCGCTCGAGGGGACTTAATTCCGCTGCTGTAATCACAATAATCGGGATATTGGCCCATTGGGAGTTACTGCGAAGATCGCTAACCAATTCAAAACCGCTTTTTTCAGGTAGAACTAAATCCATCAAAATCAAGCAGGGGGGTGAGTGTCTGACCCGTTGCAATGCCTCTAAACCACTACTAGCGGTTACTACCTCCCAACCCTGCTGCTCCAACAACTCCTGTAACATTTGCTGAGTGTTCGGATCATCTTCCACCACTAAGATTTGATCACTCAGTGGCTGTATGGGGACGTGAACATTTCCTTGATACTTACTCAACAAGGAGACTAAACGTTTACCATCAACAGGTTTCGTGAGATAATCCGATGCACCCAAGGCAAACCCTCGATTTTTGTTACTGATAAACGATAAGACGATGACTGGAATCTCCGCCAAATCAGGATCAGCCTTCAAGCTCGATAATACCGTCCAACCATCCATACTCGGCAACACGATATCCAGAATTATCGCATCTGGGGACAGTTCCCGTGCAAGTCGCAGTCCATCTTCTCCCGTTGATGCCGTTATCACTTGTAGTCCAGCACGGGTGAGCGATCGCTCCACTAAATCCCGGGCTTGGGGATCATCGTCAATGACCAAGATTAACGGGGGAATGGGGAAGGCGGCACTGGGAAGCAATAGATAGGAAGAATTGTCTGCCTCTGAGGTTTGGGTGTTCCAACCCAGGCTATCTTCTGGTTCCTCTTCATAGTCCTCTTCCACCGCTTCTTCCCCAGATAACAACGGTTCAACCTGAAGGGGGAGATAAACACTAAAGGTAGAGCCTTGATCTAATTGGCTCTCAACGGTAATATACCCCTGCATCATTTCACAGAAGCGTTGACTAATGGTCAGTCCTAACCCAGTTCCCCCATAACGGCGGGTGGTTGAAGCATCTCCTTGGGTAAACGGTTGAAACAGTTGCTTTTGCTGTTCAGGACTGATGCCAATTCCCGTGTCGATCACTTGAAATCGCACCGAAGTTGCCAGATCCAGTCCATCCTCCCGTCGGGTCGATGCCGAGCTTACCTTAAGGGTGATATGACCTTCCGAGGTAAATTTGGCAGCATTACTGAGCAAATTCAACAACACCTGGCGGACTTTGGTGACATCAGCATACATGGCAGTGGGAGCATCGGGAGCATACTCAATTTGTAAGCTATTTCTATTTTGATCCACTAAGGGTTGAGCCGTTGTGACGACGCTCTCAATTAACAGGGGAATCTGGATATTTTCTAAATACAAATCCATCCGTCCCGCTTCAATTTTGGAAATATCCAAAATATCGTTAATCAAAGCCAGCAAATTGCGTCCGGCGGTACGGATGCGTTCTAAATCGGGGACAATATCGCTGTAGTCAGAATCTTCGGCTTCCTCCGCTAAAATCTCACTGTAACCAATAATGGCATTTAAGGGGGTTCTCAATTCATGGCTCATATTAGCTAGGAAGGTACTTTTGGCTCGGTTCGCTGCAACGGCTTCTTCTTTTGCTTGTTTTAGAGCTTCGGCGGCTTGCTTACTTTCGGTAATATCTTCAACCGTTCCTTCAAAATAAATGATCTGTCCGTTCTGATCTTTAACCGCCCTGGCATTTTCAGAAATCCAGATTATACTACCATTTTTGCGATAAACTTGCGATTCAAATCCGGAGATGGAATTCTGAGCTTGAATCATGCTCATAAATTCACTCCGACGACGGGGAGACACATACAATTGTTCCCCAATATTTGTCATTTTTTCTAAAAGTTCTTGAGGAGAGTCATAGCCTAAAATTCGCGCTAAAGCCGGATTAACACTAATATATTTTCCCTCCAAGGTAGACTGACAAATTCCTTCGGCGGCATTTTCAAAAATACTTCGATATTTCGCTTCGGTTTTTCTTAATACTTCTTCCGTTTGTTTGCGTTCAATGGCGTTAGAAAACATTTCCCCGACCATTTTTAATAAAGCAATACTATCGGATGACCAAGTATAACTAGATTGGATGGAATCAAACCGCAAAAATCCCACTAAAGAACGGCGACAAACTAAAGGAACTAAAATGATGGCTTGTACACTGGGTAAAGAATCGGTGGCGGTATAGGGGAGGGAAAGATTTAAAGTTTGATGAAATTGTTGTAAATAATTTAAGTCTTGAAACGCTTCCGCTGGTAAATCCTGGACAGCGAGATACAGGTTTTCATATCGATTTAATTGCCGGGTTATCCAAGGAATTGTAGCGGTGTAAAGTTTGGGGGGTCGAGATCGGTTTAACCAAGCTTGGAGGAGGCGATTTCGGGGGACTGGGTTGGCGGGATTACGGGTCGAAAACCATTGATAAATCGAGGTCATCGACAGTTCATAATCTCCGAATAAATACAGATAGCTTTGATCAACACCGATAAAGGTACTAATTCGTTGTAAAGCTTGTTGAATTCCGCTTTCAATTTCATCGGTATTTAAACTAATAAAATGGGTGGATAAATTGGTAATAAGTTGTTCAAATTCAACGCGATATTGCAAGGCTTTTTCAACTCGCTTTCTTTGGGTAATATCTCGAAAGCTCCATACCCTTCCCACTAATTTTTCCCCAATTTGAGAGGGGTGAGAATATAACTCAAAAATCCGACCATCTTTAAACTCGACGACATCATAAGTGGGGGCGTAAGGTTCCGATGACAATTGCATGACGGTTTTTAAGAACCGGGGCGGATCTTTTAATTGTCTTAAGACAAAGGCTAAGGCGGATTGATCATTGGGTGGGGTTAAAAACGCCAGGGGAACTTGCCACATTTCCACAAATTTTTGATTAAAATTTAACACCCTTCCCGTCCGATCAACGGCTAAAATTCCGGCATCGGTAGAATCAAAAGTCGCTTGTAATAAAGAGAGCGATCGCTCGGCTTCTAATTGGGCTTGTTTGCGGTCTGTAATATCAAAGAAAACTAAAACGGCACCGACTAATCGATCCTGTTCTAAAATCGGAGTTAAAACAAAAGAAACGGGCAAAATACTGCCATTTTGGCAAATAAATTGATCATCACTCGATTGAATCGATTTGATTTCGGATTCAAACGCTTGCTCCGACAGTCGGGATAAGGGTTGAACATCATTAATGGATAACCGGGAACGATGGGATAGCCGTTCTAAGAGGGGATGACCCACTAATTCTGCCTCCGACCACCCTAACAGTCGCTCGGCTTGGGGGTTCATGGACAATAAACACCCTTGGGGATCAAGAATACATAATCCCGCACCCAGGGAACTAATGACTGAGCGCAACCGATCGCGTTCGGCTTCCAAACGCGCTTCCGATTCCTGACTTTGGCGGTTATATAACTCTAACAATTCACGGGAGGAAAGCGTGAGCGATCGCTCCATTAAATACCGTTCTTGATCCGCTTCTGTATAACTGCGACTAACTCGTTCCAATAACTCTTGCCAGACAACAAGATCAACGGGTGGAGTCTGGGGGTTAAGACCAAGGCGTTTCAGTTGGCGTTGCAGCAGAGGGTGCATTGGAGAATTAAGAATTAAGAATTAAGAATTAAGAAGAGGAATCAGGAGTTAGGAGTCAGGAGGTACAGAGGGACAAGGTAACAAGGAGACTATTTTTCCTTCCTCCTTCCTCCTGCATAGCTGCATAGCTTCCTCCTGCCTCCTCCCTGCTTCTAACTACTATTTTCTCGAATGGTAATCAAGGTCATGGTTTGGTTCTGCAACTCGCAAACGGATGTGCTGCCATAGGGTGCAAACTCTCCGTAGGAATAAAAACCAATTTGTTGGGTTTCCTTTGGTAACTCATCTAGTGTAGCTTCTAGTTCTTCTTCTGTCCGCTCACCGAGAACAAGACGACGACCAGAACCACTAATTGCGATTGCTAAATTTGGTTCTAGCATAAAATTTTCACTATCAATCAATTTGTTGTGATTCTGTTCCCATTCTCCCATCTTTCGTTGGCTACTATTGCGAGTAATTAAAGCGGCTGCTAAAGCTCCATCCACTAGGCGTTCATAATTTCCCCGCATCAGTTGAGCCACTGCCCCCAATGGGATATCTCCAGTAAAGCGCATTGACTGAGTTTCCCAATCAATTCCACTAAGGGTTCTGACAATATGTTTTCGAGATCCTAATGTTCCCAAAGCCAAGGGAAAAAATAAACCACTAATGGGTAAATCTCTGGCTCGTTTTCCTAAATATTCTTGATACAATTGTAAAACGGGTTTGTGATCCAATTCATAGAGAATATTGCGCTCAGAACGGGTGACGGTTCGTTCCGGCCCAAAAATCGTCCAACCGCCTTGGGAACCGCAACTAATTTGTATGGCATTTCCATAAAAACCAATGGCGGCAACATAACCCATTCTTACCCCGCTCTTTTCTAAAACCCAAGTGCGTTTAAATTGATGGAGATCGGCAGCTAAACCGCCGACAATCAAGAGCGGATCAGAATGACTAATAAAGGCGACTTGATCATATAAAATAGAATTTAACCCCCTTAATAATTCACTGCCATTCGTTTGCAAACCATCGGCTAAAATGAATATGGCTTTTAAATTTTTATCCGCCAGTTGTTGAGCAATGAAGCGACCCGCTCCGTAACAATTATGTCGGGTTTTCTGTTGGTCTTTGAGCTTGTATTCTTCTTGAATTGGACAAAAGGCACTTTTCAATTGGGTGTGTTGAAAGCGCAGGACACTGACTACTAAACTCTCATCTAAAAGGGTTGAACCCCAAATTTCCCCTGCCGTTGAGCAGCCTATAAAGTGAGAGGTTGGATAGGCTTGTTTGAGGGTCGCAAGCGGTCGAGAATCGTCGAGAAGTTGCACCGATCCAAACGCAATAACTAAGGTTTGTTCTGAGTCTAAATCGGGGAAGGATTCGATTGACCATCCCGTGCTAAATTTCCAATAAAATGTTGCCAAATTCATAGGTCAAGTTAGGCAAGTCCTTAACGCGGTTTAGGAACTGAGGGTTGTTCAGAAGATGGGGGAAGGAGTTCTTGTTGTTCAGCAATCAGTTTGGGTTGCAAATATAAATTTTCAATTAAGGCGGAAACGCCCGCAAACCAAGGAGGAACAATTAAGGCTCCAATTAATCCTAAAACTTGCACCCCACAGAGGACAGAAAGCAATTGATAAAGGGGATGAACCCCCACCGATGAACCCACTAGCAATGGATCAAGAATGTAAGTTTCAACATTTTGAATAATTACATATAAAATCAAGACCCAAAGCACTAAAAATCCCCCTTTTGATAACGCAACAACTAAAGCTGGAATCGCCCCTAAAAACGGCCCTAAAAACGGAATTAAATTGGTGACTCCCGCAATGGCTCCTAACCCAATCGCAAAGTCTCTTAATCCTAAAAATCCTAACCCTGTGGTTGTGGCAATTCCTAAAATCCCGGAAACTAAAATTCGACCCCGAATATAACCGCCCATGCGTTGACTAATGGGGTTAACTTGTTCAGTTAATCGTTCATTCCAAGGATAGGGAAAAAATTGAGTAAAACTATAAATTAAGGTTTTACTATCAACCACCATATAGCCGGAAATAAATAAGGCTAAAACTAAACTAGCAACTCCCCCTAAAATTCCTCTGGTAATCCCATAGGATCGTAAAATGAGTTGTTGACTAGAGCGAAGAATCCAATTAGTAAAAGATTGAGTATCTAATAATTGTTCAATTAAGGCTTGAGAATCTTCTCCTAAACGACTGGCTAAATCGCTGGCTAAACTTAAAATTGTTTCAACAAAAATCGGAGATTGACGGACTAATAAAGTAATTTGCTCCACAACTGTTGGCCCAATAATTAACCCGAAGCCCGTTAATCCAGCAATTAAGCTTAAATAAACCAAAATGACAGCTAACCATCGGGGAATTTGCTTGGTTTCTGCCCAATTAACAATAGGTGCGACTGATGCCGCCAGCACTACAGAAACCATTAACAAAACAATCAGACCTCGCAGTTGCCATAGCAAAACCAGCAGGAAGACAGCCGCTACAATTAAAAGCAGGCTAGAGAGGGAAAAGGAAATACGTCTTTCGGATTTCATTGGATGCTCATCACAGAGTCAAAGGCGGAAGCGTTATCAAAGACCTAATTTTAATATAAGTCTACCTGCTTTGTTCAGTTTAATCAGTCTTAGGAAATTGGTCAAGCATCATCCTTGAGGAATTCAACATTAGTTATCAGTAATTCCCTCTCGGTGATCCAATTGGGAACCAGCCGTTTGTCAATTGGGTCAGTCTATTCTATGATGGCATCAAGGGCTTTCTAAACCCGTTAATTATTGTTTATTTTAGCAGGATTGTTCAATGAAAATCAAGATAGAAGGATGGCGTTTTTTGCCTTATTCCTACGCGATCGCCAATCAATTCCAACTTTTAGAAATGCTGAAGCGATCCGATTTAGAAATTTGTCATCAAGATCTCCCTTATTCTCAACCGGAATGGCAACCTATCGCGGGTTTATTAACACCGGAAATCGAAGCTTTTTTAAATCAAATTCCCCCAGGTTTTAAGTCAGAAGCCGATGTCACCTTAAGGATGTATAAACCTTATCATTTAAGCTCATCCGCTAGCCGAAAAACCTTGGTTTTAGCAACAGCCCCTTGGGGAATTTTAATCGATCAGTTTCCCCAACTTCAAGGTTTATTTCATCTCAAAAATTATTCAATTCCGCCCGATGTTACGGTGATCACCCCTTCCCATTGGTCACGGGAGGGACTGATTAGAAGTGGAATTAATGCCCAACAAATCGCTGTTGTTCCTTGGGGGGTTGATTTAGATATTTATCACCCTTTAAATGCAACGGAAAAAACCACATTACGACAAAAATTTGGCTGGGATAATTATTTTGTTTTCCTCCATGTCGGAAGTTTACAAGATCAAGATGGGGTTCGGCCGATTTTAAGAGCCTTTGCTCAGGTGGTTGAACGTTATCCTGATGCCAGATTAGTTTTAAAAGGATCAAATGAATTATATCAATCGAATCAATGGTTAATACAAGCCAGCCAAAGTGTATTAACCCCAGAACAAGCCGAGAAAATTAGACCCAGAATTGCTTATATTGGTCAAACGTTATCCTGTCAAGAATTAGCGCAGTTATATCAAGCGGCTGATGCTTATATTTCTATTGATGTTGCTGCTGCTTATAATTTATCTGCCTTAGAAGCAATGGCAACGGGTTTACCGATTATTTGTACTTCGGGCAGTGCAACAGAAGAAATAACCCATCCTGATTTTACCTTAAAAATTGAGAGTGGTTTTAAAACGAAAATTATTCAAAATCAAAGCCGATTTTTTCTACATCCCAATTGGGAACAGTTAACCATGTTCATGCAAGAGGTGATGCAAAATAGCAAGTATTGGTGCCAAACAGCACGACAAGCTGCCCCTCAATTTATTGCAAAACATTATACTTGGAAACATACGGTTGATCGATTATTAGAAGTTGCTCAAAGTTCATCTTATTCAGGGAAAAACCCGTCGTATTTTAATATCTCTTATAAGTCTTCTGAACCTCGTAGTTTGATTGTAGAAGGTTGGCGGGATATTCCCCATTCTTATGCTTTAATTAACAGCTACCAACTCTTAGAATTGATGAAACATCCTGAGCTTAAACTGTTCCATCAAGATATGCCTTATGTCACAGATGATTGGAAACCGAATAAACAGTTATTAAGTTTAGAAGCAGATGCTTTATTAGAGCAAATTCCGACTCCTCAACCGAATCAAAAAGCGGATGTTACCTTAAGAATGTATTGTCCATTTAATTTAACCAATTCAGCCAGTTCAAAAACCGTTGTGTTTGGATGTACCGAATGGGGAATGCTTCCCCGTGCTATTTTAAATGGGATGAAAATTCATTGTTTTAGAGAAGCTCACCGCAATTCTGATACTCTAATTGTCACCTCTTCCCATTGGTCAAGGGAAGGCTTTATTCGCAGTGGGGCGGTTCCTGAACGGGTGGTGGTGGTTCCTTTAGGAACTGACCCGAATCTTTATCATCCGTTACCCCCAGAACAACGACAAGAACTCCGAAAAAAAATGGGGTTAGAAAATTGTTTTGTCTTTCTTAATATTGGGGTGATGTGGAATGAACGGCAAAAGGTTGATCTATTATTAAAAGCCTTTGCTAGAATTAGTGAAAATTATCCAGAAGCTCGATTAATTTTGAAGGGACGAGATGCTATTTTTCCCTCTAAAGAATATATCAGGCAAGTCACAAAAAATTTCTTAACTGAGGCAGAAGCGGAACAAATTAAATCTCGAATTCGATATATTGGTGAGAGCTTATCCGCCCAAGAAATGGCACAACTTTACCAAATTGCAGATGCCTATGTCTCTCCTTATGCGGCGGAAGGATTTAATCTTCCGGTATTAGAAGCGATCGCTACAGGCGTACCTGTGATCTGTACCCAAGGGGGGCCAACAGATGATTTTACCACCCCTGAAGTTGCCTATGGGATTCAGAGCAAACTAACAACAATGACCACCCCACAAACGGGTGAAACTCGCTTTTTATTAGAACCCAATCCAGACCACCTAATTGAGTTAATGAGAACTTTGATTGAAACTCAAGATCAGTTATCAAAATTCCAAACGATAGGCCCTAATTTTGTCGTTAAAAACTTCACTTGGAAACGAGTCGTTGAGCAGTTAATTCAGGTTTTATTTGAGTAAATCTATCTAACAAAAAACGTTCAGGCTGTTCAAACAAATCCTCTCGTAATCCCTAAAAATTTAACTTTCATTACTTAAGAGGTTCCTCAACTCCTGTTTTTATGGTCATCTTGCTAAGAATACGATAAACTAAAAACTACAAGTTAAAGTATTTGACCTTTTTGGTAATAACACTATGCAATCGGCGACGACACCTAACCCAGAAGCAACGATGGATGACCCAAAACGGGGAATGCCTGTCACCATTATTACAGGATTCTTAGGCAGTGGGAAAACCACCCTTCTCAATCATATTTTATCGAATCAGCAGGGGATAAAAACTGCTGTGCTAGTCAATGAGTTTGGCGAAATTGGCATTGATAATGAACTCATTGTTAGTATGGATGAAGATAATACAATGGTGGAGTTAAGCAATGGCTGCGTTTGCTGCACCATTAATGAAGATTTAGTGAATGCAGTTTATAAAGTTTTAGAACGTCCTGAAAAAGTCGATTATATGGTGGTCGAAACCACTGGACTTGCTGATCCTTTACCTGTCGCATTGACATTTTTAGGCACAGAATTGCGAGATATGACTCGCTTAGATTCAATTATTACCTTAGTTGATTGTGCCAATTTTAGCCTTGATTTGTTTAATAGCCAAGCGGCAAATAGTCAGATTGTTTATGGTGATATTATTGTTTTGAATAAAACGGATTTAGTCGATCCGGCGGATGTGGATTTACTAGAAATTAGAATTCGAGATATGAAAAAAGATGCTCGAATTCTCCGCACCACAAAATCAGAAGTTCCCCTTCCCTTAATCTTAAGTGTGGGATTATTTGAATCAGATAAATATTTTGATGAGGATGCTGAAAAACACGACCATGAGCATCACCATCATGACCATGACCACCATGATCATCAAGATCATGCAGATCATGTCTGTGATGAACATTGCGATCATGACCATGACCATGAGCATCATCATCATCACCATGATCATGACCATGAGCATCATCACCATCATCATTCTAGCCACTTAGAAAATGATGGTTTTACTTCGATTTCTTTCCAAAGCGATAAACCTTTTTCTTTGCGAAAATTCCAATTTTTCTTGGATAATCAATTACCCAGTAATGTATTCCGCGCTAAAGGAATTTTATGGTTTGATGAAAGTCCAAAACGTCACATTTTCCACTTAAGTGGAAAACGGTTTTCCATTGATGATGATGAGTGGAAAGGTCAACCAAAAACCCAAATGGTGTTAATTGGTCAAGGGTTAGATCATGAAACCTTGCGATCGCAATTAGAAAACTGTTTATGTATGCCCGCAGCCAGCCGCGGTCAAGGATTTGGAAAATAAAAATTATGTAGAGACGCGCCATGGCGCGTCTCTACTGGGTGCTGTTATCTCATTAACGATTTAACGATGCGTGTAATCATTCAACGAGTTTTATCTTCTCAAGTTATAGTCAACGATGAAATTATTGGTAAAATTGGGAGAGGATTGAATTTATTAGTCGGAATTTCTGATACGGATACAGAAACAGAACTCGACTGGATGGCGCGAAAATGTTTAGAATTGCGATTATTTCCCGACCCTGCAAACGAGACAGGACGCTGGGAAAAATCCATTCAAGAAATTGGAGGGGAGTTATTAGTCGTCAGTCAATTTACCCTCTATGGAGACTGTCGTAAAGGTCGCCGTCCTTCCTTTGATCAATCTGCGCCACCCCAAATGGCAAAACAACTTTATGATCAATTTATAGACTTATTACGGGCGAGTGGTTTACGAGTGGAAACAGGCGAATTTGGGGCGATGATGCAAGTTCTCATTGAAAATGATGGGCCTGTGACTCTAATTTTAGAGAAAGAAGCGATACAATAAATCAACGGAATTAAGATTAAATCTCATACAATAAAATGACGATCGCCATTGATTTTGGAACTAGCAATACCGTTGTTTCTCGTTGGAACCCTGTCACTCAGCAAGCGGAAACCTTAAAATTACCGGGTTTATCTCAAATTTCTAGCCAAAATCCGCCTGTGATTCCGAGTTTAGTGTATATCAAAGATGCCAGCCAAGAAGATATTTTTTTAGGTCAGCAGGTACGAGATAACGGTTATGATATTAGCCAAGATTCTCGGTTTTATCGAAATTTTAAACGAGGAATTGGTAACAATATTCAAGGATTTTTACCGGAACTGGATGGTCAGATTATTACCTTTGAACGGGTGGGAGAATTATTCTTAACTCAGATTATTAATGCTGTTCGTCAAGTTCCCATTCCCATTGATTCTTTAGTGTTTACGGTTCCCGTTGATAGTTTTGAATCCTATCGCCATTGGTTAGGTAAAGTGTGCCAATCTTTGGATGTAGAACAGATTCAAATGTTAGATGAACCCACCGCCGCCGCCTTGGGATATGGACAGGGAAATCAAGACTTATTATTAGTGATTGATTTTGGCGGGGGAACCCTAGATTTATCCTTAGTTCGGTTAGAAACCACAGTGAGTAAAGCTCCATTAGGATTTATTTTAAAATGGGGTCAAAAATCCTTTGCGGAATCTTCAGCACAGAAAGCAAAAACCGCAAGGGTTTTAGCCAAAGCCGGACAAAATTTAGGAGGGGCAGATATTGATAATTGGTTAGTGGATTATTTTATCCAAACTCAAAAGGTAACAAAAACCTCCCTCACAACTCGGTTAGCAGAACGATTAAAAATTCAATTGTCTCTGCAAAATCAAGCCACAGAAGCGTATTTTGATGATGAAACGTTAGATAGTTATGAATTAAGTTTAACGCGCGATCGCTTTGAACAAATTCTCCAAGAGCATCAATTTTTTGGGATTTTAGATGATTGCATTAGTAAAGTGTTTCAGCAAGCCCGGCGACAAGGGTTTGAAGTCGCCGATATTGATGGGGTTTTATTAGTGGGAGGAACCGCTCAAATTCCCGCCGTTCAAAAGTGGGTACAACAATATTTTGAACCTGCAAAAATCCGGTGTGAAAAACCCTTTGAAGCCATTTCACACGGAGCCTTACAACTGGGTCAAGGCACAAAAATTGAGGATTTCCTTTATCATAGTTACGGGATTCGTTACTGGAACCGTCGAGAAAATTGCCATAGTTGGCATCCAATTATTAAATCCGGTCAACCTTATCCGATGACAAATTCCGTTGAATTAGTGTTAGGAGCATCCTTAGAAAATCAACCGAATATTGAGTTAATTATTGGAGAATTGGGAGATGAAAAAGGAGGAACAGAAGTTTATTTTGATGGCGATCGCTTAGTTACCCGCAGTTTAAATCAAAACCAAATGGTTCAACCCCTGAATGATACCCAAACTGGGAGAACCATTGCTCAATTAAACCCCTTGGGAAATCCAGGGAGCGATCGGATTAAAGTGTTATTTCAAGTGGATGAAAAACGCTTTTTAAAAATCACGGTGGAAGATTTATTAACTAATAAAACTTTATTAAATAATCAAGCTGTCGTGCAATTGAGTTAACAATCAGAAAAAATTGAGCAATTTTCATTCCTAGAAGCCCGGTTTTTCAAGAAATCCGGCTTCTATCCCCCATCATCCTATAAATCTTGCAAATCCTTACATCCTGACCGGGATCGATTATGATAGATCAATAGGGTGTTGGCATTCTAGATTTTAGGGGTTGGATTCACCATTATTTCGAGAGTGATAGAATTATGCGATCGCGCACAGTTCGAGAAGGTTCTGTTGGTTTATTAATCCTTTTGGGATTAGGTTTGCTTGGCGCATTCATTCTCTGGCTCCGAAATATTAATTTAGGAACTCAGAGTTACAAAATTATTGCAGAATTTAAAGATGCTTCTGAATTACAAATTGGAACACCCGTGAGATATCGAGGGGTAAAAGTTGGTCGGGTGACTAACCTGGAACCCAAATTAAATCAAGTTGATGTCAGTTTAGAAATTGCATCAAGCAGCTTTGTAATTCCCAGCGATGTGATCATTCAATCCAATCAAACGGGTTTGCTGAATGAAGCGTATGTCGATATTATTCCCAAACGAGTAGCCGTTCAAGGATTAACAGATGCTAATCCCTTAAGTTCTGACTGTCCGAATACAATTCTTTGTGATAATGCTCGCATTCCCGGTGAAGTCGGCGTTGATATCACAATGCTCGTAACCAGTTTATACGAGTTCTCAGAAATGTATAGTAATCCCGAACTTTATGCTAATCTGAATTCCGTGGCTAAATCAACAGCAACGGCGGCTCAAGCTACCACTAAATTAACCGGTGAATTGTCAGCTTTTTTAGATGTAACGGAAGGACAATTAAAAGGGTTAAATACATCAATTCAAAGCAGTTTAGGAAATTTAAACCAAACGGTTAATCAAGCCTCCACTTCCTTAACCTCAGAAATGAGTAATCTTTCTCAGACGGTTCAAAGAGATACTCAAAAAGTTTCTGAGGCGACGATTATTTCTGCAACTTCTGTGAGTCGTGCCGCCGAACAGGTCACTGTATTAAGTACACAAGTCAATCGTTTATTAGCAGATAATCGATCTTCTCTGATTCAAACCTTAGAAAATATTAATTCAACCACACAACAACTCAGTGGTTTAGTTGAGGGGTTGAGTCCAGTTCTTAATGATTTTCAACAAGCCAATATCATCGAAAATTTGAATACGGTTTCTACAAATGCCGCAGAAGCCTCTGCTAATTTACGCAATTTAACACAAGCTGTCAGCGATCAAAATAACTTAACCTTAATTCAAGAAACCTTAAATTCAGCCCGAACTACATTGGAAACTCTAGAGCAAATTAGTTCGGATGTGAATGAGTTAACCGGTGATCCGAACGTTCGGGATAATATTCGCAAGCTCATTAATGGGTTAGGACGATTGTTAGGTTCAACGCAACAATTAGAACAGCAAAAAAATGTCTCTCAACAATTAACTCATCTGGAAGAAGTCGTCAATACCACACAAGATAAACTGTCTACCCTTAGACCGGAAGATTCAGTTAACCTCGCCGATTCTGGCTTAAATGAAGCCGTCGAAAAACTGATGAATTCAGCCACAAGTTATTCCGTCCAAAACAATCAAAAATTCACCTCGAATCAGTCACCAGTCACCAGTCATCAGTCATCAGTAAACAGTAGTCAGTAATCAGTATTGAGTTAAGAGTTAATTATTCAAGGGGTGAAAGTTAACAGTTGTTAATAGTTAACTAGAGGAAACTAACAACTAATAACTCCTCACTAATGACTGGTGACTGGTGACTGATTCCTACATGATTTCTCCTGTTTCTTGCAAAGAGTGTAAGCGCCGATAAATTCCGGTTTGGTTTAAGAGTTGTTCGTGGGTTCCCACTTCAACAATTTGACCTTGATCTAACACCACGATTTGATCCGCTTCTCGAATGGTACTTAGGCGGTGAGCAATAATAATGGTGGTACGAGTTCCTAAGATATTTTGCATGGCTAATTGAATTGCACGTTCTGATTCATAATCTAAACTAGAAGTGGCTTCATCAAAGATTAAAACATCAGGATTCATTAATAACGCCCGTGCAATTCCTAAGCGTTGTTTTTGTCCCCCAGATAACCGAACGCCTCGCTCTCCAACGGCTGTAGAAAAGCCTTTTGGGAGTTGGTGAATAAACTCATCGGCTTTAGCAATTTTACAAGCCTCTTCCACCTCAGCAAAGGTGGCTTGAGGATTTCCATAGACGAGATTATCAAACAGCGTCCCATTGAAAATATCAACCTCTTGATGGACAATGGCTAACCGTTTTCGATAACCAGAAATCTGTAAATTCTGAATATCTTGTCCATCGATTAAAATTTGTCCTTCCGTTGGGTCGAAATAACGGAATAACAACTTAACCAACGTTGATTTACCAGAACCAGAACGTCCAACCAAAGCAATGGTTTGATAAGGTTGAATCAATAAATTGATATTTTTCAAAACCATTTTATCAGAATGATAACCAAAGCTTAGGTTAGAAAATTCAACTTTTCCAGTAAACTGATAAGCCGTTGATTCCTCTAAAACGGTTGCATCTTTTCCCGTCGGTAGCTGCATAAATTCATGAAATCGAATCACAGAGGAATACCGACGGGCAAACACTTCTAACAATTGGCTCAGGGGTGTAATTTCAGAATAAGCCATACTGGCTAGGGTATAAATTGTAATAAAATACCCCAGAGAAATTTTCCCAGAAATTGTTAACGCTACAGTTAGCCCTAACACAGTAAATAAACAAAATTGTACGGTGCCACTTTGGTAAGTTAATAACTTAACATAGCCTCTGTGGATGCGATTAACCACCATTTTTAACTCCCGATTAATGCGGGTGGTTTGTCGCTTTAATTCTTGGGCTTCTGTTGCAAAAGCTTTGACCGTTTTAATGTTGGTAATAATCTCAGAATTGCGACTTTGGGTATTTTCCTGATAGTGATCTAACAATTGCTCAAATTCAATCAGTTTTTTGAGTTTGGTTAAAGTAAAAGAAAGAATGAACAGAAAAGAAATCGTCACTAACAAAGCGAGGCGCCATTCAATATACCAAATGACCGCCACCATTCCGATGACCCGAATCACTTTTGGAATCAATTGACCTGCAATTTCAGGATAACTCCAAAGATGATTTTCAACCCCATGGGCGACCCGATTTGCAATCCGTCCGGGGTTATTTTCATCATAGAATTCTAAGGGTAAAGTTAGCGTTTTTTGAATGGCATGGTATTGATGATCTCGCCGCACAGTCAGCGCAATTAACCAGTGATACCAAGCCGTTAGCCACGGTTGAATGGGTGCTTTAACAACCGTCACTAGAAAAATAGCACTCAACAACACGCCTAAAGCCAGTTGTGAATTGTTCGGAAGTCCGGTCAAAGTAGACACCAGACTGATGAAATTTTGGGTGAGTTGATCGGTTGGTTGATTCGAGAGTACGTTTAAGGTTTGTCCCACGCTATAGGGAACAATCAAGTCCATTAGTTCAAATGCACCCGATGCACCGATACTCAGAATCGAGATCAGCCCATATTTTCGGTAGAAATGACCGATATCGCGAAAGGTCGCCATAAACTCAGATCGTCAAACACGACAAGATAAGACATACAGGTGACAATTGTAATACAAATTGCCAACACTTGGCCACCTTCCTACAGTCACCAGTCACCAGTCACCAGTCACCAGTCACCAGTCACCAGTCACCAGTTGAAAGAGTAGGAGAAGCAGGGGACAAGGGGAAAATGCTTTTCTTCCTCCTGCCTCCTGCCTCCAGCAAAGCTGTCTTCTCTTCCCTATTCCCTAATTCTTAATTCTGATCCTTCGTTTCACTCAGGACGCTACGCGATTCTTAATTCTTAATTCTTAATTCCACCCGTTTTTGTGCTTCTTTTAAGGCAGATTCTGGGGACGATTTGCCTAATAAAGTGGCTTCGATCGCCCGACCTAAATTATCAGAAATTCGACTATATCCGGCGATAATGGGAC
>JBMDYE010000051.1:0-3352 GCA_048595135.1 Planktothrix sp.
AACTGAATCGCACCTTGGTGGGTCATCAAAAAGGTGTTTGGGATATTGATTTTACTCCCGATAGTCAAGAACTTGCCTCCGCTAGTTGGGATGGAACGATAAAACTATGGCGTTTAGACGGTCAATTGTTGCATACGCTTACAGGTCATAGTAGTTCCGTTTGGGGAATTGCGCTACATCCTCATCGTCCCCTCATCGCCTCTAGTTCTCAGGATTACACGATTAAATTATGGGAACTGGATGGTCAATTCAAGGGAACTTTAAATGGTCATCAAGATGGCATCTGGGCGTTAGAATTTAGCCACGATGGTAACATTTTAGTCTCCGGTAGTCGAGACCATACCTTAAAATTGTGGCGCTGGAATCAACAGCAACAATCCTATTTAGAAGATAAAACGTTGAGCGGGCATACCGCAACAGTAATGGCAGTAGCAATTAGTCCTGATCAACAATTTATCGCTTCTGCCAGTCAAGATAAAACGGTTAAACTGTGGAAAACCGATGGCACGTTCGTTAAAACCTTAAACGGTCATCAAGAGCAAGTTTTTGATGTTGAATTTAGTCCCGATGGAAAATGGATTGCTTCCGCAAGCGAAGATCAAACCGTGATTTTATGGGATTTAAACCAAGTTTTAACCTTAGACGAGATAACTTATGGTTGTAGCTGGGTAAAAGATTATTTAAGAACGAATCAAGATGTCAGGAATGAGGAACGAAACCTGTGTAACAAGAAATAAGAAATAAAAATTAGGAGGCATGAGGGACACGGGGAGACGGGGACAAGGAAATTTACTGATAACTGATAACTGATAACTGTAAAAAAGGTAAAATTATGAAAAAATTACTAAGTGTTTTGGTTTTGGCATCGTTATTAACTCCGGCTGTTGCTAAGGCTGGACAAGCACTTCCTTTAACTGCTGATCATCAAACCCAGAACTCTATACAGTTAGCACAACAACCGAATAATACAAATCAAGTTGAAGGGTATTGTTTTAGTGTCGAAAATGAAACTTTATCTTCTCAAGCTCGAATTTATGTGGAAACAGGCAATAAAGTAACGGGAACGGTTCAAGCAACCATTCATGATGAAAAACAAGGGTATTATAGTTCTTATATTCAAACCTTAAATGGGACGAAATCCGGTAATCAATTCAACTTAAATATTACCACAAAAATTGAACTGGATACTCAAAAAACCAAAGAAACCTGGACATTAAATGGAAATACTTTAAATACAGGAAGAACCATTTACGAACGGATACCTTGTGCGGTTTCTAGTATTCGTTTTTCACCGGGAACCCGTTCAGGAAGCGTTGAAAATGCTGTGGTTCGAGGTAGTCGAAATATTCATATCTTGAAAGCCAAACAAGGACAAGTCATGAATTTGAAAATGACTTCCGTTGAAAATAATGCCTTATTTGATGTGGTTGCTCCCAACGGACAAGTTTTAAAATCCGGTGCGACTCAAACCAGTTTAAAATTACCCTCCAGCGGAACTTATGAAATTATCATCGGGGGAACTCGTGGTAATGCGAACTATAAATTAACGGTGAATATTCGATAATTAGAATGAGAACCTAGTCCCCTATTCCCAGAATTTATGATTAATCTACGTTCTGCTACCTCGGATGATTTAGAACTGTTGCGATTTTGGGATGAACAACCCCACGTCATTTCCGCCGATCCAAATGATGACTGGGGTTGGGAGGTGGAACTTGACCGCAGCCCCGACTGGCGCGAACAATTGATTGCTGAACTCGATGGTCGTCCCATTGGATTTATCCAGATTATTGATCCCGCCCGTGAGGATAGCCACTATTGGGGTGATGTCGAAGCAAATCTACGGGCGATTGACATTTGGATTGGAGAAGAAAGCGATTTAGGTAAAGGTTATGGAACGAAAATGATGCAGCTTGCTATTAACCGATGTTTTGCTGATCCATCTGTAACGGCTATCCTCATCGATCCCCTGGCTAATAATACTCGCGCTCACCGTTTCTATGAACGTTTTGGCTTTAAATTTATCCAGCCGCGACGCTTTGGTGAAGATGACTGTTTTGTTTATCGGCTCAACCGATCAGATTGGCAAAATGAAAGTTTTATTCAATCCTTAAATTTAGGAAAATCAACCAATAAAGGAACTGCTTTGATGAAGTTTGCTCATCAGTTTCTCCCTAATCTGATTTTAGAAGATCCGTTTGTGGGTTGGTTCTTTGATCAGGCGATCGCAAACACTTTACAACAGAATCCTTTCAAGATTGGTGTAGAGCCAACCAATGACATTGAAAGATTTCAACAAATTGTCTATGACTATATTATTTTAAGAGAAAAGTATGGTGATCAAGTGATTACAGAGGCGATCGCATCAGGATGTCAACAACTTCTCTTACTCGGTTCCGGTTACGATACAAGATTTTTTCGGATTCCGGCTATCCAAACTAGAAATATTGCCACCTTTGAAGTTGACTTGGCTAATACCATTGAGGATAAACAAAACTATCTGCTTGAGAAATTAGGGCAAATTCCTCCAGGGTTAACCTTGATTCCCCTCGATTTTAATCATCAGGATCTCAACAGTCTCCTTGAGTATAATTTTAACCCAGAACTCGCAACAATTTATGTTTGGCAAGGGGTTAGTTATTATCTCCCTCAAGAAAGTGTTTCCAAGGTCTTAGACTTCATCAAATCAAAAATGACACCGGATTCCGTATTGATTTTTGATTGCTGTTCACCCCTGATGACCTACAAAAATGATCAAGTTCCAGGGATATCAGCCAGTATTGATAAATTAACTGAAATTGGAGAACCCTATCGGTTTGGGATGGATGCGGATCAGATGAAAGCCTGGTTAGAGGAAAAGGGATTTAAAAGTATTGAGATTTTGCAACAAGACGATTTAGAAGAACAGATTTTGCACAAGCGGACATTACCGAATAATATGTGGTATGTGGTGGTTGCTAGAATAAAATAGCGATGCCAAGGCGCAGGCGGCTACGCCATCGCATCATTAACTAAAATTACTGTAACTGGGTGATCCTTATCCTTGCAAACTTTAAGAGTAAGGGAACACTTTAACCTTGTTTTTGATTTCCAATGGATTCAAAAAATTGTGAAATCTGTTGAACCGATTTGATGTGATAAACTTGTTTGGTCGGTTGTACCTCCTCAATATAGTGACGATATTTTGGGGTTAAATATTTTTCACATAACCACAGCGCACGATAACTGTTCATTGAACTTTTTAAGATGGGGCTTTTTTCTGGCCAACCTGCGGGGGGTTTAAAGTAACCGGAGATCAATCGTTTTGTTACCCACCAAAAATGCACAGAGAGAGGGAGATCAACATAAATTA
>JBMDYE010000052.1:0-3113 GCA_048595135.1 Planktothrix sp.
CGATCGCATAATCTTCGTTAGTTGTTTCAGCAACGCTGGTATTGGGTTGGATTTGTGTCATGGCGTTAAGGTGAGGTTAGGAGTTAAGCAATTGAGGTGTGTCATCTATTGTACGCTGTCTACCCGTTGGCAGAGGAAGCAATTAACTTTAAGTGAATGATAATTATCCCCAGATCGGGGCTAGGTTACTGCATTCAGTGTAAGTCAGAGGATCTGTTATTTATGTTCCGTATTCAACTGTTTTTCTAATTTTTGACTAGCAACGGACATCGCATAACAAAATAGCCAATACAAAACCCCAATAAAAATGTAAACTTCTGCATAGCGTCCTAAAAATTTAGGGTTCGCTAAAATAGACCGACTAATTCCTAAGAGTTCAACTAATCCCACAATTGCCAATAAGGTTGTGTCTTGAAACAAACTAATAAATTGACCGACGATGGAAGGAATGGAAATTTTTAAGGCTTGAGGCAAAATAATTAAAGCGATGGTGAGGGGAGAATTTAATCCTAATGCTTTGGCAGCTTCTGATTGACCTCTGGGAATGGCTTGCAGTCCCCCTCTCACGTTTTCCGCTAAATAGGCAGAACTAAACATCGTTAATCCAATAATTGCCCGTAATATCCGATCCGGTCGCACTCCTGCGGGTAGAAATAACGGTAATAAAACTTGTCCCATAAATAAAATTGTAATTAAGGGTAAGCCTCGAATCACTTCAATATAAACGGTGGATAAAATTCTGATGATGGGTAAGGTGCTTTGTCGTCCTAATGCTAATAAAACCCCAATCGGAAAAGAAAGTAAAATACTAACAATTGATAGCAGTAAGGTTAGCAGGAGTCCGCCCCACAGGTTCGTTGAAACGAATTTTAATCCTAATCCTCCTCCAATTAACCAAACGCTAATTAGCAAGAGAATAAACCAGCTAAAGGGAAGCCATTGACCGAGTTCGGGCTTACGGTTGCCAATTTGTTTGCCCGCCCAAGCTCCCGCCACCAGTAAGACCATCATTAAAATTAATAAAATTCTGAATAGAATTAAAGTCGGGGTAATGGCAAAAATAGCACAAATGACACCCAGGGTAATTAAGCTATTTTTGTGATACAAATTGCTCGTATTTCGGGCTAAAAATCCCCAGGTTATGCCAGACAGTAGGGAAATCATCCCCAACATAATCCACAGTCGCCAATATTGATCAACGGGAAATCGTCCTACAAAAAATAAGGGTAAATTCGCTGGAATCACATCCCATTTCGCTGCGGTGGTTGCCCAAGTTATAAATCCAAACCCACTCCACAAAATTAATCCTAAAATTACCAGGGTTAGGAGGCTGTTATACCAAGTATTAAATAGATTTTTTTTCAGCCACTCGACTACAGTTAAATTATCAGCTTGAGGAAACCCAGAGGGATAGGAATTACTAGAAGTCATTTACAGTCACCAGTCATCAGTTATCAGTTATCAGTTATCAGTTATCAGTCGTAGGGGCAAAGCATTCGGGCAGTAATCTAGGATAAAAACCGATAAGCTATCGGACGTATGCTTTGCCCGTAGCCAGTCAGACCCATCACCAGTGCTTCTTCCCTAATTCTTAATTCTTAATTCTTAATTCTTCCCTATCGTTCTCGTAGTTGAACAGCGCGATTTAACGAGTTCATTCCCACGGAAATTAAGAGATCAATGATGAGGTAGGTTGCCATAATAATTAACATCACTTCCACCGCCCGTCCGGTTTGGTTAAAGGTGGTCGTGGCAACATTATAAACATCTGCATAAGCAACCGCGATCGCTAAACTAGAGTTTTTCGCTAAGTTCATGTACTGGCTATTTAAAGGCGGAATAATCACCCGTAATGCTTGGGGAAAGACGACCAAACGCATCACTAACCCCGATTTTAATCCTAATGATCGGGCGGCTTCCCACTGTCCTTTCGGAACAGATTGAATCCCGGCGCGGACAATTTCGGCAATATAAGCGGCAGTATAAACCACTAAACCGACTAAAATTGTTGTGAATTCAATGGTTAATCGTAAGCCTCCTTCAATGGTATTATTCGCCGTTAACGTTGGTGTTTTCCAACCTAAACCTACCGTTAAAATCAGTAAGGCTATAATTCCAATCATGATTAAGGCTATTAATTGGGGTTGTCCTGATTTTGCCTGTTCCACTTGAATTTTAAGGCGATAGTTCCAAATAAAAACCGCTGCGATCGCACAAATCACGACAATAATTAATCCAATGATCGCTTGAATTCCTGACGGCCAAGGAACGAATATTCCTTGCTTAGAAAAGAAAAATAATCCTAAAACCTTAAAACTTTCTTGAATTGGAGGCAGTTGCACAAAAATGCCATACCATAGTAATAATTGCAAAAGTAAAGGTGTATTTCGCACCGCTTCCACATATAAAAAAGATAACTGACGCAATAACCAGTTATCAGAAAATCTGGCAATCCCCACCGTAATTCCTAAAATCGTCGTGAGGATAATGCCAAAAAACATGACTCGGAGAGAATTTAATAACCCTGCGAGTAAGACCCGACTATAGGGATCGGTGGGAGTATAAGGAATTAAACTATCCAGAATACTAAAACCCGCCGACGAGCCTAAAAAACTAAAGCCAAAACTACTTCCGGTCTGTCTTAAATTGCGATTGAGGTTACTTCCCAACAGTGCAAAAACCCCAACCACAATCACAATTGCTAACACTTGTAAGGCAATCCGCCAAAATCGATCATCTCGCCAGAGCGGAATTTTTTGCTCTTGATCAATATTAGTTGTCATTGTTTAATTTGTCGATAAGTCGAAATTGATAGCAGAAAGCAGAAGACAGGAGACAGGAGGAAACTGCTTAATAATGGACACAATTACAGCCATCCTATCTATCAAGCACGCTCTATGCGTAGTGCTATATTATTGAGAAAAAGATGAACAATAGCGGTGTTTGAACGTTGAATTAAGCAATATTCCGTTATTGACGTTCGCCCCTGCCTAAAGGCGAGGGGATTCTTCATTCAACGAGTCTCCGTTAGCTAGCAGGATTTCTCCAACCAACCCAGAGGGAATCTCTCCTGAAGCGTGAGTTTGGCTGCGCCCCAACCTACTTAATCCCTT
>JBMDYE010000053.1:0-2175 GCA_048595135.1 Planktothrix sp.
GGATACAAATATAAATCAAATTTTTGAATTGATTTGATCGTATAATTTCGCGCTTGATTTCCTAAAATTAATCCATCTTTTATCCCAAAAGGCAAGGTCATAATTAATTCACCGTTTACCTTCAAGATTCTAGCTAGTTCTTTTACAGCGTGCAAATCTCCATCTTGATCAACTGATGGAAGATCTCTGGAATAAACTTGTGGAGATTCCAAACCAATATGCTCAATTACAGAAACGGCTATTATTTTATCAAATGTTTCATCTTGAAAAGGTAAATTTCTCACATCACCTTGAAGAAACTGGACTTTATTAAAAGGTTGAAGAGGTGGATCATAGTCGGTAGCATAAACATCTATTGGTAATCCTTCTAACCAAGAAATCCAAGCCGGATCAGATTTGGTAGTTCCTACATCTAAAATACACTTAGCCTCTCCTAATTGAGAGGCAGCAAATGGATACTCAATACAACGACTATGAAGATTATCCCAAGGTCTATGAAATAAAGGATTTGGTTTTATTTGTCCTTGCTGATCAAGTTTAAAAATTGGAACAATAACATCTATATAATTATTCATGAAAATCTAACCATATTATATAAAAATTGATCTACTTCCGTAAATTAGATTTAATTTCAAAACACAAAACAAAAATAAATAGATTCACACATTAACAACACCGATCTTTTATAAGAACCAATTCAATATGTCCTTACGCTATTGAAAACAGATTAAATCTTCTTTTGAAACAATATCCATGTTAAATTAGTCATTAAGTTGTATCAGATGAAGTCAAAACATAGGTAAATTTTGTGAACTGATTATGGTGAAATGCTCCCTGATAATTCGCTGCTATAACGAAGAACAACATATAGGACGGCTGCTGAGTGGTATTATGCAACAGACTCTACAGGATTATGAAATCATCGTTGTAGACTCTGGCTCTACAGATGCCACCGTTGCTATTGCCTCCCGTTATCCTATCAAACTTTTGTCGATTCAGCCCCAGGAATTTTCCTTTGGTCGAGCCTTAAATTTAGGATGTCAAGCTGCCACAGGGGATGTGATTGTCATTGCCAGTGCCCATGTTTACCCAGTGTATCGAGACTGGCTGGAGCAACTGTTAGTTCCCTTCCGTGACCCAAAAATCGGCCTAACCTACGGCAAACAACGGGGAAATCAACAAACGAAATATTCTGAACATCAAGTCTTTGCCAAGTGGTTTCCTGATGAGTCTCACTGGTATCAAGACCATCCCTTCTGTAATAATGCTAACGCTGCCATTCGCCGTTCCCTGTGGCAACAACTGCCCTATGATGAAACCCTAACAGGTTTAGAAGATTTAGATTGGGCAAAACGGGTACTGGAACTTGGCTATCAACTCGCTTATGTGGCAGAAGCAGAAATTGTCCATGTTCATGAAGAAACCTTTAATAAAATTTATAACCGCTATCGTCGAGAAGCGATCGCTCTTAAACGTATTTTCCCCCAAGAACACTTTCATTTCATTGATTTTTTACGCCTGTTCACAGGTAATCTGTTGAGTGACTATTATCATGCTTGGCACGATCAACAATTCTGGGATAATATCAATGAAATTTTCAACTTTCGCTTAATGCAATTCTGGGGAACTTATCAAGGATTTAGACAGCAAGGACGCCTCAGCAATCAACTCAAACAAAGATTTTATTATCCTAATGGGTTAATCCGTCCCCAACTTTCAGAAACCGATAGCGCAGAAACAAATCGCGTTATTGACTACAGCAGTTTGCCCAAGGAGACAGAAGTTGCCCAACATCATTGATATCTCAGTTCCATTACACTCAGGGATTCCGGTTTGGCCAGGAAGTCCAGGATTTCGATTGTTTCAAACGATGCGAATGGATGCTGGAGAAGTTGCTAACGTTTCCCAACTGGAAACCGATGTTCATATTGGCACCCATGTTGATGCTCCTTGGCATTTTGTCTCTGAAGGTAAAACCGTTGAACAGTTATCCTTAGAGGTATTAATCGGCACTGCTGTTGTTGCCCATTTGCCAGAAATAAGTGCGGTTACTCCTGAAGATTTAGAAGCGTTGGCACTTCCCCCCAATACTCAACGTTTACTACTACGAACCCGCAATTCCCAACTCTGGGCTAATCAAGTCTCGGAATTTCAAACGGATTTTGTTGCCTTAAC
>JBMDYE010000054.1:0-10148 GCA_048595135.1 Planktothrix sp.
ATGGCGTAGAAATTCATGTCCTAACCCTGCCCCTAAATGGGCGCCTTCAATTAACCCTGGAATATCGGCAAAAACCGTCCCATCCCCACTCGGTTTTCTAACAACGCCTAAGTTCGGAATTAACGTGGTAAACGGATAATCAGCAATTTTAGGACGGGCGGCGGACAAGGCAGAAATTAACGTGGATTTTCCGGCATTGGGTAAACCGATAATTCCGACTTCTGCTAATAGTTTTAATTCTAATCGTAACCGTCTTTGTTCTCCTTCCAGCCCCGGCAAAGCATATTCAGGAGCGCGATTTCGGTTACTCAAAAAATGTTTATTTCCTAACCCGCCTTTTCCCCCTGCGGCAACACAAAGTTCTTGATCTTTTTCAATTAAATCCCCGATTATTTCATCGGTTTCGGCATCATAAACAACGGTTCCGAGGGGCACTTGAATAATATAATCTTCGCCATTTGCCCCTGTCATATTTTTGGGGCCACCCCGTTTGCCATTATCGGCTTTAAATTTATGGTTATATTGAAAATCTAAGAGGGTTTGTAGGTGTTCAACGGCTTTTAAAATAACTGACCCGCCTTTACCCCCATTGCCTCCGGCTGGCCCTCCGGCGGGAACATATTTTTCTCGACGAAAGGCAACCATTCCGTCGCCACCTTTGCCGCCTTCTACTTCCACTTCAACTTGATCAATAAATTGCATTTTAGAGTTAGAAATTATTTATAGTTAACTTTTTAGGATTTGAGGGCAAAAGCCCTCAGTTTGATTTTAGGTGCGTGTACCTTGGAAATAGTAATAGGTTGCCATCGGAACAACGGTTGCAATGATTAACAAGACAACTACAATAATTGTAGCACTGGTATCATTCGTTTCTTCAGCAGATTTAAAGGTACTTTCAACACTAATATTATCTTCTTCTTGGGGCGCGCCTGGGTCTGGTTCTCCTGATAAAATAGTCGAGAGGCGATCGCTCGCTGCCACAAACGCTTCATTATATTTATCGCCTTTGCGAATCGGATATTGTAGCGTTTCTTGGGCGACACTTTCCGCCTGCTCATCGGTTAATAAAGATTTAACCTTTTCTCCGGTTTGAATCGCACTATTATTTTTCGCTAAATCCAAAACAACCAAGGTTTGATTAGCGGCTTCTTCAGGAGTCGGGAACCATTTTTTAAACAGTTTTTCAGCAAAAGTATCAATGGTTTCACCATAATCTAAACGCCGAATAATCACAAACCGAACTTCATAGTTGGTTTCTTTTGCTAAATCCGATAAAGTATTATTTAACCGTCCTTCGGTACTGCGGCTGAGAATTTCTCCATCATCAATCACCCAAGTGGGAGACCCACTCGACAAACTCGGCATTTGATAAACCCCCGTTGCTAAAGCTGGGGTCGCCCAAAATCCGATCAGGACAGTTACAATCAGAGAAACAATCAAACGATGTAGTGATTTTCCCCAATTGATCGTTGTTTTTAGTGGTTGGATCATTTTCAAAATATTGAATATAAGTGCAGGATTTCCCACATTAACTATACAAGAAAATATTAGCCATCGGTTGAAGCGGAAGGACAGAGAGAACGGAAATTCAGGTTTTTGCCTCAATTGCGACACCCCACACCTGCTATCCTTGAAGTTATGTTAAGAAACGCTCAATTTAATGGGGCTTTGGGGTTCTGAGACTTGTTCAAAACCCAATAATCTGTAAACGGTACTCTCCATTTTTGTTGGACTATGGATTTTTCGACTTTGGCAGCGCAGTTAAACGCTGGGGTTATTTGGCCAGAAGCGATCGTAATCATAACCCTGCTGGTGGTGTTAGTGGGGGACTTAATTGTGGGTCGTACTCAGTCCAGTCGGTGGACACCCTACGCTGCAATTGGCGGGTTACTGATTGCTGTGGTTGCCTTGTATTATCAATGGGATAATCCCAATACCCTTGGTTTTCTAGGCAGTTTCAACGGTGATGACCTCAGTATTGTGTTTCGGGGGATTATCGCCTTATCAACGGCGGTGACCATTTTAATGTCGATTCGCTACGTTGAACAAACGGGAACCGCCTTAGCTGAATTTATCGGTATTTTATTAACCGCTACTTTGGGGGCAATGTTCCTATCGGGGGCGAATGAATTAGTCACCATTTTCATTTCCCTAGAAACCTTGAGTATCTGCTCTTATCTGTTAACGGGATATACCAAACGTGACCCCCGTTCTAATGAAGCGGCGTTGAAATATCTGTTAATTGGGTCAGCGAGTTCGGCGGTGTTCCTGTATGGGTTATCACTGCTGTATGGACTCTCTGGCGGTAAAACCACGTTGACGGAGATTGCCACTTCGTTAGGTTCTTCTATTTCTGGAGAATCTTTAGGAATTGTGATTGCGTTGGTGTTTGTAATTGCGGGAATTTCCTTTAAAATTTCTGCGGTTCCTTTCCACCAATGGACGCCGGACGTTTATGAAGGGTCGCCAACTCCAGTGGTGGCGTTTCTGTCGGTGGGTTCCAAAGCGGCTGGGTTTGCCTTAGCAATTCGGTTGTTAATTAATGCGTTTCCCCTGGTTAGCGACCAATGGCGGTTTGTGTTCACGGCGCTCGCCATTTTGAGTATGATTTTAGGCAACGTGGTCGCCTTGGCTCAAACCAGCATGAAACGGATGTTAGCGTATTCATCTATTGCCCAAGCCGGGTTTGTGATGATTGGGTTAATTGCGGGAACCGAGGCGGGATATTCCAGCATGGTATTTTACCTGTTGATTTATCTGTTCATGAACTTGGGCGGCTTTATTTGTGTGATTCTGTTCTCCCTACGGACAGGAACGGATCAAATTAGTGAATATAGTGGGTTATATCAAAAAGATCCGCTATTAACACTGTGTTTAAGTATTTGTTTATTGTCCCTGGGTGGGATTCCGCCTTTGGCTGGATTCTTTGGTAAAATTTACCTGTTCTGGGCAGGTTGGCAAGCGGGGTTATACGGGTTAGTGTTGTTGGGGTTAGTCACGAGTGTGGTGTCGATTTATTACTACATTCGAGTCGTGAAAATGATGGTGGTGAAAGAACCCCAAGAAATGTCCGATGTGGTGAAAAATTACCCTGCGATTCGTTGGAATTTACCGGGAATGCGTCCCTTACAAGTGGGGTTAGTGTTAACGTTGATTGCGACATCTTTAGCCGGGATTTTATCTAATCCTTTGTTTACTTTAGCAACGGATTCGATTACCCATACACCGATGTTTAAAACGGTGTTAGTACAGACTAAAAATGTGACTTCATCGGTGGCAAAACCTGCTAAGTTTTCTACGGTTGGAAAGCGGAAGTAGATTCAGGATTTAAGGATTAACAGGATTGTTTAGATTAACTAAATTTTCCTGTTAATTTCTTTTAGAAGGCTCCAGAAACTGGGTTTCTTTATTAAATATTGGGATTTTCTCCCTAGTATCGGAATTAGAAACCCCGTTTCTTGACCCCTAATAAAATTAGGACTTTATTTTCCTCCTCAATAATTCAAATTAATATTCCTTATCTAATAAAGTATATTCTTCTTCAAAAACTTCCGACCACGATAAAGCGTTTAAGTCACATTTTTGACGCATTTCTAGTTCGGCTTCTTTCACGGCTTCTTTCAACGATTTTTCCCAGATTGATTCAATCACATTTCGATTTAAACTTGGCGTATCCTCCTGAATGCCTTCAATTTCTCGTCTCGCTGATAAAATGCTAATCGCCCAACTTGAACTGCGCTTTTGGGGTTGGCATTTCCATTTAATCACATGAACCATTAACCGGACTAGCTGACTTCTTAATGCCCGTTTTTCTGATCGTCCCATTGCTTCAACTAATGCGTCTAAACCTTCTGTTGCTTCCATAACGTTTCCCTGTTTTAAACAGTTTTGAACGGCAACGGCAGTGATATAATGAGAATTAACGGCTAATTCTTGCCAATCAATTTGATTTGACATTAACTCTTTTTCCTTTAACTTCGTTTTTGACGATAAAAATTAGCTAACTTTTCAGGAGAAATACCTAAATAATAGCCTAAAATCATAACTTGATTAATTAATGTCGTTTTTAATATCCCTAATTGTTGCCAACGTCTACCAGATGTAATCACCGAAACGGGTAATATTTTAATTTTACCATACCGTTTTAAACGATTAATGAATTCAAAATCCTCCATAATCGGAAGTTCGGGAAATCCTCCGAATTTATTAAAGGTTTCTGCTTTAATAAAAAGAGCTTGATCTCCGTAGGGAAGTTGTAAAAAATGCGATCGCAAACTCACCAGTTTTTCAATTAATCTTAATCCCCTGTGTTTTCCTTCAATCTTTAATTCAAACGCCCCTGCTATCACGTTCGGCTGATTTAAAGCATCCTGGACTAATGCGACAAATCCTTTCGGTAATTCCGTATCTGCGTGTAGAAATAATAAAATTTCACCGGAGGCAATTTTCGCGCCTGTATTCATCTGAATCGCTCGTCCTTTAGGAGTAGAAATAACATTAACGCCTAAGCTAGAAGCTACTTCTACCGTATGATCAACGCTTAGACCATCAACAACAATAATTTCGATTTCCTCTGTTTTCTCAATCTGCTTGATAACCGATGCAATTCTTGCCGCTTCATTTAAGACGGGAATAATAATTGAAATTTTTGGATGTTTTCGATTCAAATTAATCAATTGTTCACTTAGCTTAATACAGAAACCGATAAAAGCAGAAACCCAGTTTCTAACCCTTATCTGGGAGTTGAAATCAAAACTTTTGTAAAGAAACCGGGTTTCTTAGACCCTTGATAACTTATCACAAATTCTGAGACAATTAATCTAGAGATTCTAGTTAGATTTAAATCGTGGAACCCACGAGAGGAAACATCAATGTCGGATAACTTTAGAAGTCAGGCTATCACCCAAGGAACCCAACGAACCCCGAACCGTGCGATGTTACGGGCGGTGGGATTTGGCGATAATGACTTTATCAAACCCATTGTTGGTATTGCAAACGGTTACAGTACCATCACCCCCTGCAATATGGGTATTAATACGTTAGCATTACGGGCAGAAGCCGCCCTCAAACAAGCCGGGGCGATGCCCCAAATGTTCGGAACCATTACCGTTAGCGACGGGATTTCAATGGGTACAGAAGGAATGAAATATTCCTTGGTGTCACGGGAAGTGATTGCGGACTCCATTGAAACCGCTTGTAACGCCCAAAGTATGGATGCGGTGTTAGCGATTGGCGGTTGTGATAAAAATATGCCAGGGGCGATGATTGCCATTGCCCGTATGAATATTCCGTCTATTTTTGTGTATGGGGGAACCATTAAACCGGGGCATTATAACGGTCAAGATTTAACCGTTGTCAGTGCCTTTGAAGCGGTCGGACAATATAGCGCTGGAAAAATTGATCAAACTGAATTAATTGAAGTGGAACGTCATTCCTGTCCTGGGGCAGGTTCCTGTGGGGGAATGTACACGGCAAATACCATGTCTTCTGCGATTGAAGCGATGGGATTAAGTTTAATGTATTCCTCGACAATGGCAGCAGAAGATGAGGAAAAAGCCAAAAGTGCAGAAGAATCAGCTTATGTGTTACGAGAAGCCATTAAAAATCGGATTCTTCCTCGTCAAATTTTAACCCGAAAAGCGTTTGAAAATGCGATCGCCGTAATTATGGCGGTGGGCGGTTCCACCAATTCAGTGTTACATTTATTAGCGATCGCCAATGCAATTGGTGTGGAATTAACCATCGATGATTTTGAAGAAATTCGCGCCAAAGTTCCCGTTATTTGCGATTTAAAACCCAGTGGTCGCTATGTGGCAACGGATTTACACAAAGCGGGTGGCATTCCCTTAGTGATGAAAATGTTATTAGAAAAAGGATTAATTCACGGGGATGCCTTAACCATTACCGGAAAAACTGTTGCAGAACAATTAGCGGATGTTCCTTCAGAACCGAGTCCTGACCAAGATGTCATTCGTCCTTGGGATCAACCCATGTATGCTCAAGGACATTTAGCGATTTTAAAAGGTAATTTAGCCTCAGAAGGTTCTGTTGCTAAAATTAGCGGTGTTAAAAATCCGGTGATTACTGGCCCAGCAAGAGTATTTGAGTCAGAAGAAGAATGTCTGGATGCAATTTTAGACGGAAAAATTAACGCAGGTGATGTGATTATTATCCGCTATGAAGGCCCTAAAGGTGGCCCTGGAATGCGGGAAATGTTAGCGCCAACTTCAGCAATTATTGGGGCAGGTTTAGGCGATCAAGTTGGATTAATTACCGATGGTCGTTTCTCTGGCGGGACTTACGGAATGGTCGTGGGTCACGTCGCCCCAGAAGCGGCTGTGGGGGGTAATATTGCCTTAGTTCAAGAAGGCGATAGTATTACGATTGACGCCCATCAACGGTTACTCCAAGTCAATATTTCCGATGAAGAATTAGCCCAACGTCGTCAAACTTGGCAACCGCCAAAACCCCGTTATACGAAAGGGATTTTAGCCAAATATGCGAAGTTAGTTTCTTCGAGTAGTGTGGGCGCTGTTACCGACCTGAATTTAGGTTAATCCTCCTGATAATTTATACAAGCCAAAACCCCGGTTTCTCAGAGAAACCGGGGTTTTTAGTCCCTAGTCATGTATTGATTAGATTAAAGCTTTTCAAATCAGCCATAAATCCAAAAGGGGTGACTCTAATTGTTCACCCCTAAAGTGATAACTACATCTTAACAGCCGCCCCCGTTGAGGGTTTTGGTGCATCAGCCGGATTTCCCGCTAACATGGTGTGATAAATGTCTGCTAATTGCTGTTCTTGTTGAGCTAAATGTTCTTCAATTTCGGTAAAAATTGCCGTTGAAACCGGGTCAGTGGTTTGAACTCGTAAATTAAATGTATCTACAACCCCGGTTTGAATATCTCCTAATGCGCGTTTGGCGATCGCTAAATCATCACTCGATTGTAACCAGCTTTTAACTTTAGCATAAGGTTCCGCCATTGCTGCTGGTAAACTCGGTTTTTCACCAATTTCTTGCAGTCGCGTTTCTAATTGATTAATGTGGTGACGTTTCACCGCAATAAAATCTTTTAACAGAAGCTTCAATTTCAGAAAATCCGCTTTTTCTGCATACTGTTCTAACGCTTCTAAGGAATATTTTTCCCCTGCTAAAGCGGTATTCAAGGCTTTAGAAATTTCTCCTTTTGTAGACCCTCCCCAAGCATCCGCTAACTTCCACCAGTCGGCTAAATTACTATTTTCATCGGGAAGATCGGCTTGTTTTCCCCCTAACCCTAAACGGTTTAAAATCGCCGTAGTAAAAATCGCTAAATCTCCGGGTTGTCGGGAGGTAATTAAATTCCCATCAATCACCAACCGTTTATTCAGGTAAATCGCCCCCGCATTCATCATATCTTTGCGAATGGATATAAACCCCGTCGCTTGTTTTCCCCGTAATATATCCGCTTCAATTAACAATTGAGGCCCATGACAAACCGCAGCAATGAGTTTACCTTGTTCCATTGCTTTTTTAACAAAATTCACCGTATGGGGGTTACACCGCATTTTATCCGGTGCTTGTCCCCCTGGAATAATCACCGCATCAAAATCTTCTGGATAAGCTTCTGTCGTCGTCCCATCGGGGACATGATTCATTTTCCCTTGTTTTCCTTGGTATTTTTCATTCATCCGAGAACCGAGGACAACCACTTCCGCCTCAGACAGTTTCAACGCATTATAAGGAACTAAAAACTCGGCATCTTCCACGCCATTTTCAATTAAAATTGCCACCCGCTTTTTGAAAAGACCATTTTGGCGATCTGTCATAATTCTCTCCTTCAAAATGATGAATCTGCCTTTTCAGGAAGCTAGGAAACACCGCACTTAGCTATTTATTCCTATTTCCAGTCAAGCCAGATTAAATGAACAATTTATTATTTAGATCTTAAAAACAATAATTTCCAAGACTCATCTGTCTGCGGTTGGAGGATGTAACTCAACTTTTTGTAGAGATTAAGGTTGAGGTTACTTTGAGAATCGGATTTATTGTTTGATGAAGACAAAGGAAATTACCAGCAAAACCTAGAGTTTGTGATGAAATAATGGAGTGATTTTATGGATAAAATCTAGAACCTGATTTAACCTTAACAATCAGATTCTCCTTATATTCCCCTAAAAAAAAACTTAGAGAAATCTAGGAAAGTTTTGGAACCTATGAAGGACAGAAAGCGTCAAAAGAATCTAAATTCAGTTAATTAGATTTTTCTGGCAAACTCCCGAATCACATTTTTAAAGATGCTGTTCCTGGTCAGCAATGGGTTCCCGTTCTTGGGGTGTTAAAAACAACGCCAGAACAAATGAAACCAACGGACTAATAATAAAAATCGTTAACTCTAAACCCGTCATATTCGATCCCCTATCTGTTGCGGTATCAAGGCAGCAACTTTCCCATGATGGTAAAGTGGATCGTTGGGTCTTTAATCGCGCTTTAGCGTCACGACGGAGGCTTGATCAATGAGAAGGTGCTTCTTCATACCTGTGTAATTCCAGTATAGAGCAACCCCCCTCATGGAACATCATTCTGTATGTATACTTCTCTGGTTTTATCTAACCTTTAAGTAAAAAAGATTCACCTTTACTAAAACTCAATATTTTTAACATTTATTCATAAAATTATAATTATTTTAATATAAGGTCAAGAGTTAAAACGGGGAGAAATAGCGATCGCTTTATTTTTAATAGTTTCAAAATTGCCACTGCAAAACAAAAAATAGTTATCCTTGACTTTCTGGTTTTCCACCTCTTGTGTTGCAGGACAAAATAATGATATAGAATTAATAAATCTTTAGATGGTGTTGAGGATTGAACCCGATCATGAACAAAAAACTCACTGTTTCTTTATTAACTTTAATCTTTAGCATTAATTTCCCCCTCTCTAGTTGGGCAGAAACCGTTTTAGAAAAAGTCAACCGCACAAGTGTTTTAAATGCAGGAGTCCGTACCGATGCAGTTCCTTTTGGTTATACGGATAAAAATAATGCGTTACAAGGGTATTCCGTTGACTTAATTAAACTGATTCATCAACGTCTAGAAAAAAAACTGAATAAACCCATTAAACTAGAATTTAAAACCGTCACGTTAAAAGATCGCTTTAATCAAGTCAAAAATGGGAACGTTGATCTAGTTTGTGAAGCCACCAGTATCAGCCCAGAACGAGAACAAGAAATTGATTTTTCGATTCCTTATTTTACCACAGGCATTCAACTTTTAGTCAGAAAAGAAGATGCAAATCGCTTAGATCCGACGAGAACTACAGAAGAACAATTACAAACGGTGAATGAAAGCAATATTAGGATTGGTTATTTAAGTGGAACCACAACCGATGATGAATTTCGACCTATTTATCCTGAAGCCAAATGGCAACTCATCAGCAGTCGCGCTGATGGGGTAGAACGTTTAACATCAGGAGCATTAGATATGATTGCCAGTGATGGAATTTTGTTATTAGGTGAATTATGGCGTCAAAACCAAACCTTTGAAAACTTCCGCTTACTTCCTGAACAACCCCTAACCTTTGAAGATTATGGTTGTATTTTGCCGAACAATAGTTCTGAATGGGGAAATTTTGTTAACGATACCATTATCAGTGCAGAAAATACCGAACTTTGGAACCAATGGTTTGAGTCAAAAAGCGGACGTTTCCCTTATCAACGCTTTAGCAGTAAAACCAAACCTGAATAAATAACGGCTCACTCAGTAGGGGTCAATTATTTCGCCCCTACCCCGACGGCTCCATTCATCAGTAACAGGAATTAATCCCATTCTAAGACGGTCAAATACTTGATCAAGATCAGAATGTGCGTCTACACTTCAGAAATCTTTAGACTGGGAATAGATAAAAACTGTAAAGACTTGTGAGGGGGTAACTGTATTCTGCTGTAGCAAAAAGTCGAGCGAATATTTTATGATGACCAAAGATATGGGTTTCAAGCCTCGCCCTTCTAGGGCGAATTTAATTGTGTTATAATAATTGCCGTAGGGTCTGTTCACGTCAAATGCTCGTTTTCGAGTTCAAGGCAAAAGCAAAAACCACTCAATCTGCTGCTATCGATGATGCAATTCGCACCGCCCAATTTGTTCGCAACAAGTGCATTCGTTTCTGGATG
>JBMDYE010000055.1:0-20508 GCA_048595135.1 Planktothrix sp.
TCTGGAGGACAACGAATAATGATAGAACGTTGTGTAATTCCGGTGATTAAATCTCCCAGAGATTATCAAGTTTATCGGATTAGCCCTCAAGATACCAATCGATTAGCGATTGTCTTTGATCCCGATAGTGCTAATACCTCCTTAACCGTTTGTGTGGAAATATTTGATATCGGCGGGAAAACCCCTCCCAACCGTCATCAACTGGCCGTTGAAATGTTTTTTGTCTTGAAGGGGGAAGGAGTAGCAATTTGTGATGGAAAAACCGTTAAAATTCAAGCTGGACATAGTATTTTAGTGCCTCCAACGGGAACCCATATTATTAAGAATACAGGTTCAACTCGATTATATGCCCTCTGCATTATGGTTCCCAATGAAGATTTTGTGGAATTAATTAGAAGTGGTACACCTGTAGAATTAGACGAAGAAGATTTAACCGTATTAAGTCGGGCAGATGGGTTAGTAGCCTGCTAATTTTATTACTCAAAACGGAAAATTTTTGCTCATGATTATTCAAGAAACTGCCTCTTTAATCACTCGTGATAACATTCGATTAGATGCGGATATTTATCGCCCGAATACTGATGAGAAATTACCCGTTTTATTAATGCGGCAACCCTATGGAAAAGCGATCGCATCTACTGTTGTTTATGCCCATCCCAAATGGTATGCTCAACAGGGTTATATTGTCGTCATTCAAGATGTCCGAGGGAGGGGAACATCCGAAGGAGAATTTAAACTATTCGTTAATGAAATCGAAGATGGTTTAGATACCATTAATTGGGTTGCTAATTTACCCTATAGTAATGGCAATGTTGGAATGTATGGCTTTTCCTATCAAGGCATGACCCAAGTTTATGCAGCCACTACCCGCCCAACGGCACTAAAAACCATCTGTCCAGCGATGATGAGTCATGATTTATATGCAGATTGGGCCTATGAAGGCGGGGCATTTTGTTTATATGCAAATTTAGGATGGGCGATACAAATTGCCGCCGAAACTGCCCGATTAAAAACCGATGAAAAAGCGTTTCAAGCGTTATATTCTGCCTCTCGAAATTTACCGCTTTCTGATGTTATTCCAGCTAATCCCGAACTATTAAAAATTTTTTCTCCCGATTCATTTTATCATGATTGGGTAGCCCATGATCAACTTGATGAATACTGGAAAAACTTATCACCAAAACTAGATCATTTAGACTTACCCATGCTACATATCGGTGGATGGTTTGATACCTATTTAAGGGGAACTATTCATTTTTATCAAGCCATGAAAACCCAAACCAACCATCCGCAACATTTAATGATCGGCCCTTGGGCGCATTTACCTTGGGGTCGAAAAGTGGGGGCGGTCAATTATGGCTTAACTGCATCAACCTTTATTGATACATTACAAATTCAATGGTTTGATTATTTCCTAAAAGGAAAAGACACCGGAATTTTAACCGAAAAACCCGTTTGTTTATTTGAAATGGGGAGTCAGGACTGGCGATACTTTGATGAGTGGCCGTCTACTTCCCCCCAACCTTATTTTTTATCAACAAATGGACTCGCCAGTTTAAGAGAAGATGCCGGAATTTTAACTAAAAACTGTCCTAAAATTGCAACAGAAGATGTGTTTGTTCACGACCCCTGGCGTCCGGTTCCCGCATTGGGAGGTCATGCCGTTTATCCGACAGGTTCCTTTGACCGTTCTAGCTTAGATTGCCGTAGTGATATTTTAACGTATACCAGCGAACCGTTAACAGAAGATTTGCATTTAGTCGGGGATTTATCCGTTGAAATTTATTGCGCTGTCGATAGTGTGAGTTTTGATTTATGTGCGGTTTTATCAGAAGTGAAATTAGATGGAAGTGTTTATAACTTTAGTCAAGGGTATCTGAGAATTAATACTGTTGAACCCCACACTATTAATTCCTATCAAATTCAACTGCAACCCACTTGTATTAAAATTCCTAAAAACCATTCCTTAAGATTAAGTTTAAGTGCCGCTTGTTTTCCGGCTTATCCCGTTAACGCAGGAACCGGAACACCGCCAAGTCAAGCTTGTTTAATTGACCACCAAATTATTACGTTAACGGTGAAAATAGGTGGAGAATTTCCTTCAAAAATTATGTTACCGATTTATTCTTAATCTCATCAGGCTTTCATTGAAGGTAAAATATTAATAAGGTTAATCTAGGATAAAAAGCATAATGTTTAATTTTTTACAATTTGAAAATTTTAAATCTTGGAAAGATACAGGAGTGATAAAAACTGCTCCTTTAACGGGGTTATTTGGGACAAATAGTTCAGGAAAAACAGCGATTTTACAAGTTCTCCTTATGATGAAACAAACAGTAGAATCCGTTAATCAAAAACAAGTTTTATCATTCGGTAGCGAACAAAGTTATATTAATTTAGGAACTTATAAAGATATTATTTATAACCATTCAGTTAGTCTGCCTTTAAGTATTTCCTTTATGTGGTCATTAGAAGAACTATTTATTCTTACTGATTCTCCTCTAAATCGACAATACATTCCTGTTAAAAATCTTGCGTTTTCTAATGTTATAGAGTTAAAAGACAACAAGCTCGTTGTTAAAGAATTTATGTACGCTTTTGATCAAAAAAATAGAAAAGAAATAGGCATAAAATACTATAACGAAGAACAATATCATTTTTTTAATAAAGATAACTTTCTAAATTTACCCGCAGAAACCCCAACCCCTATTTCAAGTCCGATTAAATCTTACGGTTTTCCTCCAGAAATTTATAGCTATTATCCAATTACGAACCTTTTCTCAGATTTTGTATTACAACTAGAACAACAATTTTATAGTATTTATTATCTCGGCCCTTTACGGGACTATCCAAAACAGAATTATTCTTGGAATGAAACCGAACCTCAAGGGGTTGGGAAACGGGGAGAAGATGCTGTTTCTGCTTTATTAGCGTCTCGGTTGGTTTATGATAATTTGGAAGTTGAACAGAAAGTTGCCTACTGGCTAAAAGAATTAAACTTAATCGATAGTTTTAATTTAGTAGAAACCCGTAGTCAGACTTATCAAGTTGTTGTTAAGAAAACTCCCTCATCTCCCGAAGTATTAATTACCGATGTCGGGTTTGGGGTGTCTCAAATTTTACCTGTTTTAGTGCTATGTTACTATGTTCCTGAAGGGTCTACTTTGATATTAGAACAGCCAGAAATTCATCTTCATCCTTTTGTACAAGCAGGGTTAGCGGATGTGTTTATTGATGCCATTAAAACTCGAAATATTCAAATTATTTTAGAAAGCCATAGTGAACATTTACTGCGTCGCTTACAACGACGAATTGCAGAGGAAAGACAAGGTTTTTCTAATCAAGATGCTGCTCTTTATTTTTGTCAAAATACCCCAGAAGGAGATTCCCAGTTAATTTCCTTAGAACTAGACCCCTTTGGTAATATTAGCAACTGGCCTAATGGCTTTTTTGGCGATGAAATGGGAGAATTAGTAGCCATGACAGAAGCAGCAATGCAGCGTCAATTCGCTGGAGAATAACAGAGATGCACGTTATTGTTGATACGAATGTTCTGATTGTGGCTAATCATAAATCTCCTCAAGCTTCTCCTCAATGTGTATTAGCTTGTGTTCGTCAATTGCAGCAAATCCAAAAGCAAGATATTCTAGTTTTAGATAACCTTTGGCTAATTATTAAAGAATATAAAGCGAATGTATCGGACAAAGGACAACCTGGGGTTGGGGATGCGTTTTTAAAATGGATTTTAACCAACCTTAAGAACAGTAAACACTGTCAATTAGTTAGCATTACTGCCCTTGATTCTAATTATAGTAATTTTCAAGAGTTTCCCCAAGTCCGGCTTTAGAAAAATTTGATCTCTCTGACCGTAAATTTGTAGCCGTTGCTTTAACTCATCCCGATAAACCACCAATTTTTAATGCGGTTGATTCAGATTGGAAAATCTTTGAGTCTGTTCTTTTAAAATTTGGTGTCAAAGTTGAATTTCTATGTCCTGAAGTCCTAGCGACTTATAAATCTATTTCTTCTCCATAAAAGCCAAATAAGGGCGAGGAGACCTCGCCCCTACGAATTAAACAGAATGTTTGTTTAACCAATCGAGGATAATGGGATTGACAATATCAGGACGTTCATCGTGGGGACAATGACCTGTATTGGGAACAGAAATAAATTCAACCGATTCTCCTAAATCGGCTAAATCTTGATAAATTTTTGCCCCTTTAATCGGTGTCCAAGGGTCAGATTCTCCCCAAATGACTAATAACGGTTGTTGGATATGGGGAAGCAATTCTGAGGGATGGGGGCCAGGAGGTGCGGTTAGAATCGAAGCAAACACTTGTTGAGCGCCAACATCATTGGAAGGTTGATATAATAGTTCCACTAACTCTTCTGTAATGGCGTCTTTATTGCCATAAACTTGACGCAAGGTATTTTTAATCCGATGTTTTTGGCGAACTTGATTAAACACAAACGGCCCAATGGCAGGAGAACTGACTAATTTAGTAAAAGTTCCCATAATCACTCGTAAGGGCAAATTCAATTCTTCAGGACGATGATTTAAGCCTCCTGCACAATTTAATAAGATTCCGCCCGATGCAATTTCAGGAGAACGAGCCACTATCATTAAACTTAATAATGCCCCGATGGAATTGCCAATAAAAACCGCAGGGTGTTGAATTTTTTCTGCCCAAAAATCTTTTAATAATTCTTCCCACAATTCCAAGGTATAATTTAAAGCGGGTTTTGCTGAAGCTCCAAATCCTAACAAATCTAAGGCAAAAACTTGATAACCGCCCTCGGCTAACACGGGGATATTATTACGCCAATGTCCGATAGACGCACCAAAGCCATGTACTAACACTAACGGACGTCCAGTTCCTTGAACCGTATACCGAATTTGGTGTCCTTTCCATGTCCAAATTAAGGGTTCAAAATAGGTTTTGGTTGTGGGTGAGATGGTGGTTGTCATATTATGAACATTTGTAAACAGTCTTTTATATAATAATAGTTTAACCTGAAAATAAACAAGCTATTGTCATGAATTCTGAAAGTAATTTGCCCTGGGAACAAGATTTTGTGATTCGCCACACGCAACGTCTACTGAATAGTTATTATCATTGGACAGGGGAAACCCTACTAGACGGAACAGGAACACCACAAGAAGTGGCAAAAGCGTTATTTGAAGCTCCGTTTGTGTTAGTTTCCCATGGGATGGAAGCTGACCCGATTTTTAATTATGGGAATTTAAAAGCATTAGAAATGTGGGAGTTAACTTGGGAGGCATTAACCCAAATGCCCTCTCGAAAAACGGCTGAACCCATAGCACAAGAAGATCGCGATCGCTTATTAACAGAAACTCACGCTAAGGGATTTGTCAAAAACTATAAAGGCGTGAGAATTTCCAGTACCGGAAAACGATTTTTAATCGAAGATGTTTTAATCTGGAATATATTAGATGAAAACAAGCAAAAATGTGGACAAGCAGCCGTTTATTCTAAATATACTTTTCTTTAAAGAACATTTTATTCTATAGCGGTTTGATGCTTAAGAGGAGTTAAAAAAGCCCCAACCGGATAAAAACGAAGTGGGTACAGCCTTAGAACGCGCTTTAAATTATGCCCAAAAAGCGGAGGAGTTTGATAGTGCGATCGCAAAACTTCAGCCACACCTGACAAATACAATTCATTGGTTAGGCGGACATTGGCAGAAATTGTTAAATCAGGTAAGTTAATAATTTGACCTCTCCCCCTAACCCCCTCTCCTGCAAGGAGAGGGGGGAAGAATTGTCTACTCATGTTTAAAGGGCTCCCCCTTCCCTTGCCGGGAAGGGGGCTGGGGGGTAAGGTCATCCAATTTAAACGAAAATGAAACAACTCTGCCCCATTGCCCCTACAAACATTAATTTAGTTTAGATTTTAACAGCGTTAATTTATCTAAACTTAAGTTAATTTTAACATCTATTAATTGTTGATTATCCCTGAATAAAATCATCCCATTTTTACCAACCGCCACATCAGGATCATTTAATTCAATCATCTGATATTTGGGTTGAGGATATTCAACGCGGATCACCATTTGCCGTTGAGATTCGGGGAAAATATAGAGAATTTGACGCAGGGAATCAAACTCTAATTTATGAGGAGTAATACTGCGTTCTTGCGGTTGATTCGGTTTAAACCAATAGAGTGTTACTCCTCTTAATTGCGGGTTAACGAGGAGAAATTTTTCATCAAATTGTTGGGGTTGCCAGTCTAACTGACTAACTTCTCCCTGAACAGGAATTAAACGTTGTTGCCAGTGAATTTCCTTGCCACTGAGAGAACCCCACCATTGCCGAATCGTCTCCAGATCAGTTGCATTATGGGGGTTACTGCTGCCATACTGCCAAACAGTTGTCATCGCCATTTTTTTAATCCTTTTATTCTACTCTAACGTTTAACTTCAATTTCCCACTATGGATTTACCGATTATTTTTCACCCGGATTATGTCGCGCCTCTCCCTCCTGATCATCGGTTCCCGATGGAAAAGTTTCGGTTATTGTGTGAACTGCTACTGAAAGATAAGGTAACAGATGAATCAGCCGTTTATACCCCGGAATTGCCGCCTCTGGAGTGGATAGAAATGGTTCATGATGGGGATTATGTACAGGGATATTGTGAGGGAAAGCTGGAGTCAAAAGCACAACGTCGCATCGGTTTACCTTGGAGTCCTACCTTAGCAAGGCGAACTTGTATTGCCGTAGGCGGATCAATTTTAACCGCTAAATTAGCATTATCTCAGGGTTTAGCCTGCAATACAGCCGGGGGAACTCATCATGCGTTTCCAAGTTTTGGCTCAGGATTTTGTATTTTTAATGATATGGCGATCGCGACTCGTGTTTTACAACATTTAGGACTCGCCCAAAAAATATTAATCGTTGATTTAGATGTTCATCAAGGAGATGCAACAGCGTTTATTTTTCAAGATGATCCGAATGTCTTTACATTTTCCATGCACTGTGAGGCGAATTTCCCCTTAAAAAAACAAAAGAGTGATTTAGATGTTCCTTTACCTGTGGGAATGGAAGATGAAGATTATTTAAGAACGTTAGCTTATTATTTACCCGATTTATTATCAGAATTTAAACCAGATTTAGTGTTTTATGATGCAGGAGTTGATCCCCATATTGATGATCGCTTAGGGAAATTAGCCTTAACAAATACAGGACTTTGGCGGCGAGAAATGCAGGTTTTAAGCACCTGTGTTAGTATGGGATATCCTGTTGCGGGAATTATTGGCGGTGGCTATTCCGAAGATTTAGAAGCCTTAGTTTATCGTCATTCCTTGTTACATCGCGCAGCCTCACAAATTTATCATCAATATCGTTTATAACAGTCACCAGTCATCAGTCACCAGTCACCAGTTATTAGTTAACAGTTGTTAGTTGTTAGTTGAATTTTAAGTCAATCAACGTTCACGATGAACTGACAACGATTCACGCTCTGACTGGTGACTGGGTACGGGCGTTGGCGGAGCCTGCCGTTAGGCAAAGCATTCGGCACGTAACTTATCGGTTTTTATCATAAATTTCTGCCCGAAAGATCCCGCCCCTACTGATGACTGGTAACTGTTAACTGGTGACTGATTTTTCTAAGACTTGATTGAGTTTTCCACTGCGATATCCTTCTAAATCTAAGGTAACATAAAGAAACCCTAAATTCTGGAAATACTGCACTAATTCAGGTAACTCAGTTGTTAATACAAAATCTTTAATTTGTTCAGGGGAAAGTTCAATTCTAGCAGTGTCTCCTTCTGAACGAACTCGTAAATTTTTCCAGCCTAATTTTCTTAAATAAACTTCAGCCCGACCGACTCGTTGTAGTTTAGGAATGGTGATTTCTTCCCCATAGGGAAAACGGGAACTTAAGCAGGGTTGAGAGGGTTTATCCCACCAGACTAAGCCTAATTGTTTAGAAATTTCTCTCACTTCTGCTTTGGTCACGTTAACTTCTGCTAAAGGCGATCGCACTCCTCTTTCTTTTGCGGCTTGAATTCCGGGGCGATAATCTTTTAAATCATCCGCATTCACCCCATCCACAATATAAGGGTAACCCCATTTTTGGGCGAGGGGTTTTAAGGTATCATGCAGTTCACTTTTGCAAAAATAGCAGCGATTAACGGGGTTAGAGGTATAATTAGGATTCGCCATTTCTTGGGTTTCAATTTCTTTGTGATCAATGCCAATTTCTGCGGCTTGAACCCGTGCATCTTCTAAATCTTCGGGTAATAAAGAGGGCGAAAGGGCGGTTACGGCTAAGGCGCGATCGCCCAATACATCATAGGCAATTTTTGCCACTAAGGTACTATCAACTCCTCCCGAATAGGCAATTAATGCCCGATCCATCGATTGAAATAATGCTTGAAGTTGTTGTAATTTTTCCATAATTGTTATTAGGTTTATTCAATAGATTTCTGTGGTTTAAAATTCTCGTTGCCCAAAAATAGCCGTCGCTAAAGACAACAGTAAAACAATATAAAGAATACCGTAACCTGCATTGGTAATTAATAAGGGCGGGGACGGTAAATACCCATAAACAGCCTCATTTTTTAAATCCAGTCTGGCTAAGTCGGGTAAAATCACATATAACCCCCTGGTGAACTGTTCTAAAACTGGGTTTTCGCTTAAATTTCCTAATGCTAATAAATCTCGGCTTAAACTTCCCATCACATAAACCCCGAAGGTTAATAAAATTGCGAGTAGGGAACTGGTAAAGACTCCAAATAAAATCCCAACGGCTGCAATTAATGATAATTGTAAGACGAGAAATAGAACCGAGACAACAATACTGATCCAGGGATAGGGAATGCGATTAAAACTGAGAATTCCCATGTAAAACAGTGTCATTCCAGCCATTAATAGTCCGACAACCCCGGAAATTCCTAAATGTTTACCCAGAATTAATTCAAAACGGCTGACCGGTTTCGCGACTAATAGATAAACGGTTCTTTTTTCGATTTCTTTATTAACTAAATTTGTACTGACAAAAATCGTAATTAATAAACTGAGAAGGCTGATCATCGCCAGTCCCAGATCCAAGGTAATTTTATATTCTAAACCCGCAGAAACTTCGGGGAGGAGGCGAATGGCGGCGACCATGACCAACGCAAAAACACCAATAATATAAAGGATGCGATCGCGTATAATTTCTAAAAAAACATTACTGGCGATCGTGAAAATTCTCCTCAGATTCATACTTGGCAATCTAGACACTTGTTTTCAGTGTACCAGAATTTCCGAGCATCAGCAGGCAAACTTGCCGCATCGGGTTCAAAAATATCCTGCTCAGGAATAATTTCAGGAACTTCTCGAATCCAGTGATCCACCCGCAAAGAAAATTCAATCCACAAGACCATATTAAAATGCAATAACATGACAATAATAAAGTTAATTCTAACTAAGGGAGGTGATGGTCTTATTTTAAACCGTTCTCGACTAAATTCAAGCAGAAATAAAAGACAAACAGAAATTAACGGCCATGATTTTAAGGCAAAAGTGGGTCGAGTCGCGGCTATTTTTTCGTGAATCAGTACACAGAGTAATGCTGAACTGATCCAAGGACTGGCGGGAATATTACCCAACAGAAAGGGGGGTTCACTGGTTCGCATTCCAATGGAAATGGTAAACGCTAACCAACTCATTGTTCCTAAATCACGTCTAACTTGTTGATTTGTTGTACCAAAGATAGATGCAATCAAAATAATTATACTGATTAAAAAAAATGTCCTCCATTCTAATGGTTTAGAAGGTTTCAATCGATTTAAAATTGTCGTCACATTCTTCATCACCACCTCCTAACCCTTAAGGTTCAAAAATTAATAACGTAAAAATCCAAAGCAAAAACAGAGAATAACTAACGGTATGAGCAATAGAAATGATTCTAAAATTACGATATTTTTCTGCTTTCTTCTCCGATCCCTTTAAGGTTTGTTCTAAATCTTCTTGGAGTAGTTTAAGAATGGTAGAGTTTTCGCCAATGGATAAAAGTTTAAAGAGTTCTAAACCAATCCATTTCACAAAGAATAAAGCGGTAAAATTAAAAATAGTTAATAAAAAGATGGAAGGAGAGGTTTCATTCATCTTTTCCATTAACAAGTAATAAATTAATTCTTTGCGAGCTTCTAAAGGTAATATAAATTCTGAGCTTAAAAAGACAACCCATTCAAATAAACTTGCGAGTAAATTCAAAGCCAGCGCGTATTGAACACTCAATTTGGGGGAGAGATTTAAGCCATTTTTTAAAATGATCGACTCAATTGTTGCACAAACTAACACTCGAATAATTCTTAATAAGATCACTCGTAAGCCGATCAGAATAGGCATGGATTAACATCCCCTACGAATTACAATGGGTTGGACTGAATAAACTCTTGAACTACCTCAACATAGCCTCGTTTGTTTCCATCTACTTCGTGATTTAATTTTCGCATTTCTTCTTCAGAAATTTCCCCTTTTAACCCTTCTAAAGCAGGCGCAAGTTGGGGATATTTGTTTAACGTTTCTTGACGAACAACAGGAGCGGCTTCGTAGGGAGGAAAATATTTTTTATCATCCTCTAAAACCACTAAACCTAAAACATTAATAAGAGCATCCGTTGCATTTCCGGCGACTACATCAACTTGTTTGTCAATTAAAGCTTGATAAATTAAACTTAAATCCATTGTTTTTGGAGGTTCAGCTAATTTTATATTATAGGTTTTAGCTAACCCTGGAAACCCATCCTCCCGTTCTACAAATTCATAACCAAATCCGGCTTTTAATTTAGAATTGTGATTGGCTAAATCAGAAATTTTAGTTAATTTTAATTGTTTCGCATCCTCGGGACGAACGGCGATCGCAAAGGTGCTATTAAACCCCAAGGGAGGCATCCAAACTAAGTTAAACTGTTTAGCATACTCCTCTTTAAGTTGATTATAAACCGCTTGAGCGTCACTAATCGGTTTTTGCTTTAAAAAATTAGTAAATGCGGTTCCGGTATACTCAACATATAAATCCACTTGACCCGCAACTAAGGCTTGATGACACAATTCTCCTGCTAGGTTAAACCGTCGTTCTACCTGCAAGTCGGTTTTATTTTCAATCTGTTGCGCCAGTAATTCTCCTAAAATTAATTGTTCGGTAAAATTTTTAGAACAAATGACAATTTTAGGGGTAGAATTATTAGTACAACCACTTAAACTGGCTGCAATTCCCAACAACAACCCCAACAGTATCCCGTTTCCTAGATTAAGCTGAATTTTTCGCCTATTCAGTGATGGAAATAGTAAAAGTTTTGCCTGTGGTTTAGCCCGGTGTGAACCCGATCGTTGCCCGTGAGAATGAACATTGATAAAAGGTGCCATAGGGAAGAATTAAATTCAATAAATGTTAATGATCATGAAACGAGATCCAGTTAATGCTGAAAATTTTATAACACTTTAGGAGTGTCCTCTGGGAACCTTATAATTTATATAATATTGTTAGTTTTCTTCTTCGTGTTCCCTAACCCTGTAGAATGTAGTGTTTGGTAAACCACTGCCGTCTATTCCCTCTTAACTCTCCTCTGAGATGATCAACTATCCCATCCCGACCACTCCTCAAGAAATGATAGCCCTCCGCCAGCAACCCGTCAGCGAAGAGTTAGTCGCGACGGCGATCGCAGGTGTGATTCAAATCGCGCGTTCTCGTCAGCAGTCCCTAGAAGACCTGAAAGCGGAAGTTCTCGCCGATGATAACCTCCTCAACTGGGAACAACGACTCTGGTTAAGTGATTTACTCACCCATGCTTGGCAAGATTTACCCTAAAGTTTGCTGGTTAATTATCGTTCCGCATGAACATAATCAACATAATAAAATTTAGGTTCTAACTTGAATTTTAACCAGCTATAAACCCCTAATCCAACGATTGCCAATCCAATTAACGGTAAGCCGACGGATAACCGCAACCCATCCGGTAAAAGGGCAACCCCCGCCACCGTTAAGGCAAAATAAGCTAATAAAATAATTTGCAAACGTTGAATATTTTGTAGCGCTCCTTTGCAACTGCTGCAATGTTGGGTATGTTGATGATAACGATCCAGAATAATCTGGCGATCTTCACTCATTTGTTGGGGGTTTAATTCACTAATTCCCAACAAGTTCCAAGGTAATTTTCCATGACTATATTGATCGAACCATTTCCGAAATTCAATCACGAATCGATCCGCACTGGTTGGCATTTGATAAGCGGTTTTCCAGCTTTCTTCTCGTTGACGTTGTTGTAACCCTCTTTCTTGATAAGATAACAGAACCATATCCCCATCAATGACTTCATTTCTAACTTTCATATGTTCCCACCAACGGGGAGTAATGCGAGACATTTGTTGAGCAAAATTGCGACTAAATAAAGCAACCAATCTTGATTTTCCAGGGGAAACCGGAATACAATAAGTAATTAATCCAAGCTGTTTTTCAGTTGCTCCTAAATTAATCGCATATTCTAATCGACAAGGAGGTTCAAAGGTGATGGTTGTTTTCAAACCTCTGGGAACATTGGCTTTAATTAAATAAGGCGTTGATTCCACAATTTCAATCGGAATCGGTTGACCTGTTTTGCGATTTCCCTGCACCCCATGATGAGAAAAAGGAACATGACTCGGATCAGCAACATTTTCCACTAACGTTTGCCAATCATATTCTAAATCGCGAATATAAGACGACCAAACAAACCCTTTAGACGCATCAATTTGAGAAGATAAAGGCAAAGGTTTTTTCTCGGCTAATTCAGGAGAGTGTTGATCCAGCCAAACCCATAATAAATCCTGTTCTTGGCGACAAGGAAAAGCGATCGCACAATAATTCTTTTTATTCTTATTAATTAATTCAGGATTCTCCGCTTGGGGAATTTTGGTACATTGTCCCTCCCCGTCAAATTCCCAACCATGATAACTACACATTAAATTTCCCGTTTCTTCATCCACCCGTCCTTCACTCAACGGCGCTAAACGGTGAGGACATTGATCTAAAAAGACTTGATAATTCTCAGCATTCCCCGGTTTCCAAACCACCAACCGCAAACCTAAGATCATAATGGCTTTGGGTTGTTTTGGATCTAAATCTTCTAACGGGACGACCGGATACCACTGTTGAAAAAAGTTAAATTCTGTGGACATAATTTTTTCTAGTTTTTACTCATGATTACAGTTTTAACCTAAAATTTTACTCTAGGGACTCAAAACCCCGGTTTCTTCAAGAAACCGAGGTTTTGGCTGGGATCTCAGAAAATTGTTACTGAACCCACCCCTATGTTTGATCTTTTTCTTGCTGTGCTTCTATTTCCTTCAATAATTCTTCATCAGAATAACTGCTTTCCCATTCTTCTTTTAATTTAAGCCGCACTGACTGAGCGCTACCTTCTGGCGTACAAACCACCCAATACTGATCATCATAGCCTTTCACCTGCGCCTTTTCGTGGTTTTCTGCACTATCCGAAAGACCCGAATACGCTTCAACGCAATTCCAAACCACCTGATTTTGATCCGTCACTTCTCGCGCCATTGCTGCCTCCTGTTGCTAACTTTTAGCTTAAGCAATGTCTTCGATTTTTGCCTCTATCTTGAGGGATGAAAAACCCAGTTTCTTCAAGAAGCCGGGTTTTTAGGAAACCTTAAAACTTATGATGTTTCTTCCGGTTGTTTTTGTGCGGTTAACGCTTTTAATGCTTTCACTTCCTCCTGTAAAATTTTCACCTGTTCTAATAATTGTTGATTAGTTTCTGCTAATACTTTCGCTTGACTGCTGAGATAGGGGTCACTTTCCCACCAGTTAATCCCAATTTCCCTCGCTTTATCCACCGATGCAATTAATAAACGAATTCTAATATTGAGGAGTTCCGTCGAACCAACGGAAACAGAAATATCCCCCGCAATGACAATACCTTTATCTAAAACCCGTTCTAAAATATCTGCCAAACTCGACCCCTGAGTTGACATCGGCGCACCTCGTTGAATACTGGAGGGACGTGAAGAGGATGTCATACTATGAATTAATTCTCCTGCTGAACGGTAAATACACGATTATCTTGCTGTTTAAGATATCCTTGTTTCAAAAGCGATCGCAACGCATTGGTTGTTTGTACCCGATTTAATCCTAACGCCACTTCAATTTCCGAAACCCTTGCTCCATTGGACTGTTGCAAATATTGATAAACTTGCTGTTCGATTGGTTGTTCGTTAGTTTCCGTTAATAAGGTTTCTGAAGTTAACATAACATTATTGTCGGCTAAATCCCCATCCGTTAATACAACTTTAATCAATTTTGTTAAATTCGCTTGGGCTTCACTGACAGAAACCGTTGAACGGGATAATAACACATCCGCACAAACTTCTATAAAATCTGTACTTTCTGCACTAATGGGAATGGCGTGTTCATGGCAGACTTTGGCAATAATTAAACCCGGACGTAAACCTGATGAAGAATCAACAGGAGGACGACGAGATTTTCCATTACTAACAGGTTGAACCGTCGTTTTGTGGGTAGAAACTTCTAAAAAGCGTTTGACTAACCGCACAATTCGTTTCGCGTCTTCCTGTTCGATACCGATTTTTTGAATTAAAATTTCTTGCTGCGTATCTTCATCGGGTTCTGGCATATCAATGGTAATTAACCGATCTAGTAACGCATCTTGAGTGCCATACACCCCACAATATTCTTCTGGGTTAGAGGTAAAAATTGCCCGAAAATGAGGATTCACCCGAATATATTCTGAGCGGGTTCCATTCGGGGGTAAAACTAATAATTTTTCTTCTAATGCGGAGAGTAAAATATTATTAACTTCAGGACGCGAACGGTTAAACTCATCATAAACGAGGGTAAACCCTTCTTTACACGCCAAGGTTAAGCGAGAATCAATCCAATTTTGTTTTAATTCATCCTCAACTTTAACGACACTATGAATAAAATTATCAACGACTTTTTTACGGGTATAGCCTAATTGATTGCCGATTAAATCCGATGATTTTAAATCATCATCGCCAAAAATTAACACAATCGGACGATTTAATAAATCGGCTAAGTGCATTGCTAAGGTTGTTTTCCCCGTCCCGGCTGGCCCCCGTAAATGCAGAGAAAACCCGCTTTGCAAATACCTCAAGGCTCGAACCGTCAACTGTTCAATCGCAGGAGTATTGACAAAACCTTTCGGACGAGCTTGAAGCACGGTAGTCATATTAAGAATTAAGAATTAAGAATTAAGAATTAAGAAAATGGGCAATAGGCAATAGGCACTCTTGCAATAGGGGATAAGGAATAAGGAACAAGGGATAGGTATTAAAGCAATAATAAATTTCTTCCCCTGCTCCCTCTGCTCCCCCCGCTCCCCCCGCTCCCCCTGCTCCCCCTGCTCCCGCCTGCCTCCAGCAAAGCTGCCTTCTTTCTTCTATTTTGCCACGACATAAATGCGATCGCGTTGGGTAATGCGACCTTGTTGTAAAAGAACCCGAATCGCGTCAACGGTTTGAACCCGATTAATACCGAGAGATTGTTCAATCTCTGCCAGACGAGCGCCCGTGTGGGTTTGAATATAGTTATAAACTTTTTGTTCACAACTGGGAGGTTCAACTTGCACCGCAGGAACAGCCACAGGCGGTTGAACCGGACGGGATACGGTCGCTTTGGAACCATTCGTTAAAACAGGTTTAGCCTGGGGTTTCGCCGCAGGTTTTGTCTGTAACGGTGCTTTTCGGGGAATCGCTGTTTTTTGACTAAACCCAGCAGGTCGAGTGGTGCGAACAGGGGCTTTCGCAACGGGTCGTTTCTGTACGACTCGGGTTTCCTGTCCCCAAACAGACTGTTGTAGTTTCTGATGATGATTTCGCAGTTCAGTCCGAAACTTTCCCAAGTCATCAAATAATGCTTGAACGCTATCTTGTCGCTGAATCCGACTGTCCTGTAATTGTTGCTGCAACTGTTGGGACATTTGCTGATGAAGAAGATTCACTTGATTCAGATAAGCTTCTACATCCTCAGATAACTGTTGGCGAAAGGTTGCTAAATTTTCCCGTAGGGGTTCCCTCGCCTGCAATCGTTGAGCTTGATACTCGGCTAATAATTCGTTAACCTGTATTCCTAAGTCAGCCCGAAACTGCTGCAACTGTTGATTCAGTTCCATTGCAGTCATCGCTCTTTCTTGACTGGTTTGTTGCAGAAATTCAGCGACCTCCTGGGAGAGTTGCTGCACAAAGTCTTCTAAATGTTGTCGAAGTTCTTCTTCGCTTAAGCGTCGCTGTTCTCGATTATTGGTTAACAAATCTTGCGTTTGTTGCTGAATCTGAGAAACAAACGCTTGACGAAGATCTTGGAACTCAATTGCTTGAAGTTGGCGTTCTTGCTGCCACAGGGTCAGATTGTCCTGTACCGTTTGTTGGCGTTCCTTGACTTCCTGTTGGCGTTGGATGCGATGCTGTCGCCATTCATCTTTCAAAGCCATGATCTCTAAAACCCTTGTTGTGTCAGTCGGTGGGTTATTGGTTTTAGGCATTGGGGATTCGCTTGGGTTTGGTTGACTCTTTCTGAAAAACTCGCACCCAAATGACTGTAACGCTGTAACAATTTACGCTTTCTCACCTTGACCTGCAAAAGCAATTATTTATACTTAGGCTGATCATTAAACCTTGAGCTTACCCAATGCCAATGGGTATTTGAGGGTATCTAAACGGCAGGAACAGCAGCCTGAGCAGTCAGACCAACGGCTTCTGCATATTTCAGATAGGTTTCAACCGAAGCAATCACAATTCGGGCTTCAACCGCTAAAAGCTCGATGCCAACCAGGGAAACCCGCACCCAAGCGTCCACAACAATCCCTTTATCTAAAATCCGATCAACGACTTCAGCCAAACTAGAAGATGAGTTCACTTTTTCAACAGCCATGAGTTTTTTGCCTCCTGTGTTAGTCAGGACTGGGTATATCCTTATACAGCCCTGTCCCATTATCATACCCCGAACTAGGTGATTTTTGATGCTAGGCTGTTACTTCTTTTTACACTTGCTAACATTTCTTATAATGATGTACATGAAACTTTACATGAACAATAAGGTTCTTAGGAAAGTTTAAGATTTATTATTATGGAACTCAACTCGTGTCAAACTGCCGAGATGAAGCCCGTAGCCCAAGTTACCTAGAGTAAATGATGCCCCGGATATTAGTCATAGATGATGATCCTGCGATCGCAGAACTGGTAGCCATCAACCTAGAAATGGCTGGCTACGAAGTAAGTCAAGCTGAAGATGGAATCAAAGGCCAAGCCTTGGCCATGCAATTGTTGCCTGATCTCATCATCTTGGACTTGATGCTACCCAAAGTTGATGGATTCACAATCTGTCAGCGCTTACGGCGCGATGATCGCACCGCCGATATTCCTATATTGATGTTGACCGCCTTAGGACAAACGCAGAACAAGGTTGAAGGATTTAATTCGGGTGCGGATGATTACCTAACTAAACCGTTTGAGTTAGAGGAAATGTTAGCGCGAGTTCGTGCGTTACTCCGACGTACCGATCGCATCCCCCAAGCAGCTAAACATACCGAAATTCTCAGTTATAGTGCTTTAACCCTGGTTCCTGAACGGTTTGAGGCGATCTGGTTTGAGAAGACGGTTAAGTTAACTCACTTGGAGTTTGAACTGTTGCATTGTTTGTTACAACGTCACGGTCAAACCGTTGCGCCGAGTGAAATTTTGAAGGAAGTTTGGGGTTATGACCCGGACGATGATATTGAAACCATTCGGGTGCATATCCGCCACTTGCGAACCAAAATGGAACCCGATCCCCGTCATCCTCGATATATTAAAACCGTTTATGGTGCAGGATATTGTTTAGAACTTCCTGGGAATGGCAAAGGAAAGCCTGAAGAACAACCTGTTCCATCAGTTCCATCAGATGTGGCGACCGATGGAAATGGAACCAAGACCAAGAAGAAGACTGTCGGGTAAAGTGACTAATAACTGGGTAAGGGCGAAGCATTCGGGCAGAAATTTATGATAAAAACCGATAAGTTACCTACCGAATGCTTCGCCCCTACGAAGGCGTGACTGTTAAATCGGTAATTCAATGATAAATTCTGTTCCACTTTCAGGGTTTGAGTGGTAATGGAGGTGTCCTTGGTGCTTTTCTTCAATAATTTTACGACTGATTGATAACCCAATTCCTGAATTTTTTTCAGGAGATTTTGTGGTAAATAAATCATCAAAAATTTGATGTTGAATCGTTTCAGGGATTCCTAACCCATTATCTTTGATTAAAATTCTCACTCCAGAGGGTTCAGAGCTTATTAATTCTGTTGTAATGGTAATTGTGGGTTTATGGTTAGAATCAGAGGGTTGTTTTTCGGCTTTTTCATCTAACGCTTCAATGGCATTATTAATTAAATTTACAAACACTTGATTGAGATAACCTGGATAACAAGGAACTTCGGGAAGTGTTCCATATTCTTTGATAATTTCAATATTAGAACGGCTTTTATTTCCTTTTAAACGGCTTTTAATCACTAAAATCGCGCTATCAATGCCTTCATGTAGGTTAACATTAACTTTGCGATCGCTTTCAAATCGACCAAAGGTTCTTAATGAATTACTAATTTGACGCAACCGTTCTCCTGCATTTTCCATCGCCGATAAAATGCTCGGTAAATCTTCCAGTAAATAATCTAAATCAATCGTTTCAATTTCTTCTGTAATTTCAGCCACCGGATCGGGATAATTTTCTTGGTAAAGTTCAATTAAACCCAATAAATCTTTCAGATAATCTTTCACATAATTAATATTTCCTGTAATATTACCTAACGGGTTATTAATATCATGAACAACACTAGACACCAATGGCGTTAAAAGGGTATTTTTTTCTCGTTGTACAATCTCAACCACTTGTCTTGAATTTAACGCTGAGGAAGTCACACTTGATTGCTGCAATTGATAAAGCTGTAAATGTGTTCTCACCCTTCCTAAGACTTCTTCTGCTTGAAAAGGAATAGTAATATAATCCGATATGCCAACGGAAAAGCCTTTCAGTTGAGCATCCCGATTCGCAAGATCTGTAATTAAAATAATAGGAATAGAGTTAATCTTAGAATTACTTTTTAACTGTTTGCAGAGTTCTATACCGTCAAAATTTAAACTATCAATTGTTAATAAAATTAAATCAGGAGAACGAGTTTCAATGTCAGAAATGATTGTTTCTAAAGGAGCAGCAGCAGTGACTGTCCATCCTTCAGTCTTGAAAATTGTAGACAGTTGTTGTAGCGTATTAGTATTCTGATCAAGAAGTAAAATTGAAGCCATTTTTATCACCGCAGTCATCCTTTATCCTGCCCTGGAAAACCTACAAAATTAAAACAAATCTACCCAAATCCCTTCACTGTTGATCTTTTGTTTCAACAGGGTGATCAGAATGATTATCCCTCTACAGGCTTTCAGAGGAGAGCAGTTCATGTTGATCTTAGATTTAGTTGCTGAGAATTGCAAATTCTATAGCGCTACCCATTAAAGGGTTTGACAATCCTAAATTCTCAAACCCTTTCACAGCTTACTATTCCCTGTTTCTGGGTCCGTAGCACTATGAAATCAAATTAGCCAGTTCCTAGCAGATTAGAGACAACAAGGAACTGGCTATGATTTAACAAGGAGATTTTTTTAAAATTGCTTAAGGTGCTAAAGCACTACCCCGTAACAGACTACCTAAAGTTTTAGCGGTAATCTTCATTTGGATTAAGGGGTTGGCTGGAACAACGGTTTTATACAGATAGCTATCAAAGGTTAACTTCTGCACATCCCGATCAGAACACATCTCAACAAACGCCTCACGGGTGGCATCTGTCCGGTAGAATACCCGTTGCAGAATATCCAACACCAGATAAGTCATGCCATATTTTCTATCCCAATTTTTGAGATATTGTTTGAGATCCGCTTCGGTGGGAATGCGTTGACCGTTGTTGCTGGTTTCCACAATTGTTTCAGCACACATCCGTCCTGACTTCGCTGCAAAGTAAATTCCTTCACCGGAAGATTTCGTCACGGTTCCCGCCGCATCACCCACTAAGGCGACCCGACCGACAACCCGACGGGGACGGGGATGTTCAGGAATGGGGTGAGCTTCCACTTTAATAATTTGACCGCCTTCAATGCGATGAGCCGCCCGGGCGCGAATCCCAGCTTGCAGTTGTTTGATCATCGCTTGGTTGGGTTTCATGGTTCCCGTCCCAACGGCTACGTGGTCGTATTTGGGGAACACCCAAGCGTAGAAATCAGGGGAAACATCATCACCAACGTACATTTCCGCCCGATCTTCGTAGTAAGCCATTTTATCTTCGGGAATGCGAATCCGTTCTTGGAACGCGATCGCATAGTTATAATCTCCAGCATCAATGGCTTTGGCGACACGGGAGTTAGCCCCATCCGCCCCGATCACCATATCCACTTTCAGGGATTTCGGAACGCCGACCCCTTGGGTGGTGGAGTGATCA
>JBMDYE010000056.1:0-16484 GCA_048595135.1 Planktothrix sp.
GCTCAGTAAGCAAAAAAAACTGGGTATCTGATAGGAACTCCGCAAAATAATCTGACCCAATGAAACAGAGAACAGACAAAATTTATGATTCTTTCCCATCCTGAACCCTGATGTATAACACATTGTAGGACGATGCTCTGCCCATCTAATAAAGCTGGTTTGACGCACGAAGAAATGAGGAATCGTAAGCTGTGAAAAGTTTGAAGATTTAGAAATGTCAAACCCATTTTGGCATCGTCCTAGAGCAGGAGTCAAGAGTAAAATACTTAAGCATAAAGTTTGCTAGATTAGAGCATCGCACATCCAACATAATTTGCTAATGTTTGGATATGAGAAAGTGCGGCTGAAACGGTGATGGGTAGATTATAGCCACCCCCATGACAGGAAAGAACCGGACATTCATGTTTCTTGGCAAAATCTAGCGTAATTTGAGTGAGTTTACAGAAGTCATCATTTGTCCAACCTGTCGTGCTTGCACCACAATCTTCTTGATGGGAATCATAACCGGAAAAAATCGCGATTAGATTCGGTTGCCAAGGTATCTTTTCTAAGGCTTTTTTAAACAAATCAAGACTTTCATAACCATAATAAAATGTTCCTGTAATCCCTTCTTCTTGTAAAACCTCAATCGGAAAAGATTCAGGAATAATCGGAATATTACAGTGTCCAACAACTTCAGCGGCATCTGTTGTTCCCACTTTCAAATCGGAAGCTTTCGCCATATAAAGATCGACCGCATTGTGAATACTAATACAATAAACACTCGAATCATGACTAAAAATGTCCTGAGTTCCATCTCCATGATGAATATCCCAATCAATCATTAGTATTTTGGCAAATCCCTGAAGTTGAGCGTATCGAGTCGCAGCAGCCAGAGGATTAAGCAGACAATAACCATGTCCCCAATTTTGATGAGCATGATGACCCACCATACTAAAACAATATGCACGCTCAACAATTCCTCGTTTCATTTGGTCAATGGCTTCTAACATTCCTCCTAAGCCATAAAGATAACCGGGTATTGCGTATTCCAATCCTCGACACTCAATACTTAATTCGGGTAAAGATAAGCTCATTTCGTCTAAGGGTTGATCAAGCGCTTTGAGAGCAAGTTTCCGTAAATAGGGATGGGTATGAACCCTGAGATAATCAGCAGCTTGTGCTTTTCTCAATGGTAAAACTGGATAGTCTAGAAGGGATTGTGCAAGGGTATGTCGGACTTGATTGTAGTAAGGAAGAGAAAACTTTTCAAACCCGATTTCCTGCATTGGCTTGGAAGTGAAAAAGGCTTGAGGGTGTAGGTAAGTAAAAAGTCGGTTCATTCTTTAATCTTGATTAGATTAAATTGATTATAAAATTAATCTTTTTGAATCCCTATTGAACCTTGACAGCCAAAAAAGGTTTATAGTTTTTTATAGTCAAGTCAAATCAAGACAAAAAACGAGAATGCAATTCATAGCAACGAACACATCCCCCTTGGACTGGTCAGGCGATGTTCTGGCCGTTGGTTTATTTGAAGAAAACATCGAATTAACAGGCGAGTTAGCCCAGTTAGATGAAAAACTAGCTGGAACTTTAAAAGAATTAATTGAGGAGACCGAATTTAAGGGTAAACCCGATAGCAGTATCTCCACTCGCGTTGGTGGAAATAGCCCGATTCGGAAAGTGATTATCGCGGGTTTAGGAAAGTCAGATGCGTTAAACTTAGAAACCTTGCGTCGGGCGGCGGCATCGGTTGCGAAGGCGGCAAAATCCCTGAAATGTAAACGGGTTGGCGTCAGTTTACCCGTTTGTGAAAGTGCCGATGCAACCGCCCAAGCCATCACAGAAGGCATCGAATTAGCCTTACATCAAGATACCCGGTTTAAATCCGACCCAGAACAAAAAGGGCATGGCGTTGAACAAATTGAATTATTAGGATTAGCGGGAACTGAAGCCGCGATTACTCGCGCGCAACAGATTTGTTCTGGGGTGATTTTAGCACGGGAATTAGTCGCCGCCCCTGCTAATGAAGTCAATCCCGTGACCATGGCAGAAATGGCAGAAGCCCTGGGGAATGAATACGGGTTTGAGATAGAAATTTTAGAAAAAGAAGATTGTGAAAAATTAGGAATGGGTGCCTTTTTAGGAGTTGCCCAGGCGTCGGATTTACCGCCAAAATTTATTCATTTAACTTATCGTCCTGAAGGCACTCCTCGCCGTAAATTAGCCATTGTGGGTAAAGGCTTAACCTTTGATTCTGGGGGATTAAATATTAAACCCAGTGGTAGCGGGATTGAAATGATGAAAACCGACATGGGGGGCGCGGCGGCAACCTTTGGGGCGGCTAAAGTCATTGGTCAATTAAAACCCGATGTGGAAGTGCATTTTATTAGTGCCGTTACTGAAAATATGATTAGTGGACGGGCGATGCACCCTGGAGATTTTCTGACTGCTTCTAATGGCAAAACCATTGAAGTTAATAATACTGATGCGGAAGGACGATTAACGTTAGCAGATGCCTTGGTTTTTGCTGATCAATTAGGGGTGGATGCTATTATTGATTTAGCGACCTTAACAGGGGCTTGTGTGATTGCCTTGGGTGATAATATCGCTGGGTTATGGAGTCCCAATGATGAGTTGGCTAATCAGTTAGAAACCGCATCAAAAACCTCTGGGGAAAAACTTTGGCGAATGCCCTTAGAAGAACCGTATTTTGAAGGGTTAAAAGCCATGCACGCCGACATGAAAAATACGGGGCCAAGACCGGGTGGTGCTATTACCGCCGCTTTATTTTTGAAGCAATTTGTGAAGGAGACGGCTTGGGCGCATTTGGATGTTGCTGGCCCCGTTTGGGCAGATAAAGATAATAGTTATAACAGTGCGGGCGCCACAGGTTACGGGGTGCGGATGTTAGTCAACTGGGTGTTAGCGTAAATCAGTAATCAGTAATCAGTAATCAGTAATTAGTAATTAGTAGTAGGGGCGAAGCATTCGGAAGACAATTTATCGGTTTTTCTCCTAAATTTCTGCCCGAATGCTTCGCCCGTACAGTAATCAGTAATTAGTTTTTAATTCTTCTACCTCCTGCCTCCAGCAAAGCTGCCTCCAGCAAAGCTGAATTCAGCATAGCTGCCTCCAGCATAGCTGCCTCCCCCTATATAAAACGATACAAAACTTTGAAGAAGTTTATAAACCGCTATTATATTTTATAAAGGGGTATAGATTTATTAAATAATTTATTAAAATACAATCAGTGTAACAGAGATAAATCGGATCAGGGCATCAGGGCATCACAACGAGAGAATCACTCGGATCACCGGTGTTGACAACACAGGGATCAAATCTCTGTTATCTTTCAGTCCCTATCATCGATTCATCAAAACGAATGTTAAATCTTTTTAAAACTTTTTTTGAAAACCGTTTAATTTTTTCTCAAATTTCTTCCCTCTGTCTGCCTTCTGCCCTTGAGGATTTACCTTTATTGGCTTTAAATATCAGTTCAGAAGTGCTAATCATTATAGCACAATATTGTCTTGCATTTCTGCTAATTAGTCGTTCAATTACCTTATCCCGACAGCAACTTTCCCCAAACTTAGTGGTGGATACTAAAGGGTTAGAAATTCCGGCTCATAAAACCTTATCAGAGGTCTTTTGTGTTTTGGGATTGGCGGGACTTATGGGGGGAACAACGCACTTGATTCACTTATTTATGCAGGGGCATCTCCTGAACAGCATCTTGTGCGGAACCCAAGGCAGTATGGCGTTGATTTTATTATATTTTATCGGTCGGTTAACACGCCTCTCCTATCTTTCCAATTCTCCCGTTTTCAGTGCGACGGAACCCTTTAGCAACTCACTTTCCTCTTCTGAAAGTTTAATTCCTTTTTATCCTCTGGAAAAACCGAATTTAACATTTCATAAAAATCTGCTGCGGTCTTCGCCCATCGGGGATGAAAATCAATCGTTTGAATCTCTGTTGACCCAAAATCAACAAATTGAAGAAATTTTAAAATTAACACAGTTTTCCATTGATAAAGCGGCGGATGCAATTTTTTGGGTGGGACAAGATGGACAAATTTTCTATGTGAATGATGCCGCTTGTCGTTCTCTAGGATATTCTCCTCAAGAATTGTTAAATTTAACGATTCATGATATTAATCCCGATTTCCCTGAATCCTCTTGGTCATTGCATTGGACGATTTTGAGGCGATGCGGATCATTGAATATTGAAGCTCGCCATCGCACCAAACATAATCGCATTTTTCCCGTTGAAATTATGATTAATCACTTGAATTTTAATGGGAAAGAATATGAATGTGCGTTTGTCCGCGATATTAGTGAACGCAAAGAAATTGAACGGTCATTAAGAGAAAGACAAGGGGAATTTCGGTCTTTAGTTGCCAATATTCCGGGGGCGGTGTATCGAGGCTATTTTGATACCGACCGAACCATGAGTTTTTTAAGTCAAGGAATTGAACTGATTACTGGCTATCCGGCGACGGATTTGATTGAAAATCGCGTGCGTTCCTTTAGTAGTTTAATTCATCCTGATGATCGTCAGAAAGTTGAATGTAAAATTTGTAAAGCCGTTGAACGAAAACAGCCTTACATTTTGGAATATCGCTTAATTTGTGAAGATGGAACTCTGCGCTGGGTGTATGAAAAAGGTCAAGCAATTTTTGCTGATTATCAAGGCGATTTTTACCTGAATGGCGCGATTTTTGATATTACTGAAAAGAAAAAAGCTTCAGAGGCGTTGAAAGCCAGTGAAGAACGCTTAAAATTAGCCTTAGCGGGAACAGATCAAGGGTTATGGGATTGGAATATCATCACCGGAGACGTTTATTTTAGCCCGCAATGGAGTTTGATGTTGGGTCATGACGAAAATCGCATTCAAGGACACGCTAAATCCTGGTTAAAATTAGTTCATCCTGAAGATCGAGATCAGGTGGTAGAACAACTGAAACAACATTTATCAGGAAACACGCCGTTTTGTGAAGTGGAACACCGGATGTTAAGTCGGTCTGGGGAATGGAAATGGATTCTCAATCATGGTAAAGTGGTGGTCAGGGATGAGCAAGGGGAACCGTTGCGGATGACGGGAACGGTTAAGGATATTAGCGATCGCAAATCCGCAGAACAGGCACTCCGAGAATCCGAATCCAGAGAACGAACAAAAGCTCAACAATTAGAACTAACGTTACAAGAATTAGGACAAGCCCAAGCTCAACTCATCCAAACGGAAAAATTATCGAGTTTAGGGCAAATGGTGGCGGGAATTGCCCATGAAATTAATAACCCAATTACATTTATTTATGGGAATATTACTTACGCTAATCAATACTTACAAGACTTGTTAGCATTGATTCGCTTGTATCAGAAATACCATCCTAAACCCCATCCTGAAATTGACCAATATCAAGACTTTATTGATTTAGAATTTATCATTGACGATTTACCGAAACTGTTATCTTCAATGGAATCGGGGGCGGATCGAATTCGAGAAATTGTTCTTTCCCTGCGGAACTTTTCTCGCCTGGATGAATCGGAGATGAAACCTGCAAATATTCATGAAGGCTTAGATAATACGTTGTTAATTTTACAACATCGTCTTCGCAATCCCAATAGCAATCAACGGGATAAACGATTACCACAAATTCAAGTGATTAAAGAATATGGTAACCTGCCTAAACTTGAATGTTATCCAGGGCAATTGAATCAAGTGTTTATGAATGTCTTGAATAATGCCATTGATGCCCTATATAGTCGTCCTGAAAGTGAAGTGACTACCCTTCAATCTCTCAATCACCATACTTCTGATTGGCAGATTTCTTCACCCCTTCCCACGATTTGGATTCGGACTGCTGTGCAGGATGCTAATCGAGTCGTGATTAGAATTACTGATAATGGGTCTGGGATGAGTGAAGGGATTAAACGGCATTTATTTGAACCGTTTTTTACCACAAAACCTGTCGGTAAAGGGACAGGTTTAGGGTTAGCAATTAGTTATCAAATTATTGCTAAACATCAAGGGCGATTGTATTGCAATTCTGAACTCGGACAGGGAACAGAATTTGTGATTGAATTGCCTTTAAAACAAGAATTGAAAATTAAGAGCAATCCTCAGCTTGAAATGCAAGCTTTTAGTTAAGTTCAGAACAATCACCAGAGGGATTTTCAAACCAGTGGTTAACGTCTAGTCAAGAAGCTTCAAAACTCAGAGGCTTAGAAAGCCGCTGGGCTCGACGTTCTAAAAAATGGTCGATTTCTTCTTGTGTCGTTACCCATGTATTCATATTCTCATCCCAGATAAATTCAATCCGATGTCTCAACCTAAGTTGAGAAACCCGTTGATGAGAAACTCCTAAAATTCGCGCTACATCTGACTGTCTAAGCATGGAACTCTTGAACCCTAAAGTTGTGAATTAAAATCGATGATCTGGGCAGATCGCAATCAACAACTATTTAATTCTTTGGCTTTATGGTAACAGATTTTACCTGAAAACAACTCAGTAATTCTTCGGATTTTTAACGATTTAATTAAAAAGAATATCAGTAAAATTACGGAAGTCTCCCGTTGACAATTGCCTTGTTTTTTCCTAAAATTTCCTTTAGGAAGGGTGGTTTTACTTCGCCCGCCTCTAGGAATTAATCATCATTCCTGGGTGACATGATCAATCAAAATAAAAAATGGGAATGGACAGTTGGACAAGCGAGTTAGACGTTCGAGAGGTTCAAGTTACATTGCTACTGCTGGGGGGCCATCAATACACTGTCACCTTACCGTCTAATTCTCCCTTGCTGCTGAGTCTTCTCAATGCCTTAATTCATAACAATCAAAATAATCGCCCAGAAACCCGCCAACTGTTTCAAATTCCCATTCATCAACAACAGCAAGCGCTGTGTTTTTCCAGTGATTCTCTAGTGGGACTGATTACAGAACCCCCGATTTTCGTGAAAAGTCTCCCGACAGAAACCCCTGTTCCTGCTCCTGTTCCCGCAACGCCGCCCCCGCCATCGGATTTTCTGAAAATTAAATATTGGTGTATTGATAACTTTTTAACCCCGGCGGAAAATCAAAAACTGCTCGACTATGCCTTAACTCAAGAAAAACAATTTTCTGAAACGGGCCCCTTAACCAATACCCCTGATTATCCCGAACATCGAGAATCTTTAGTTATTTATTTTTCGCCGGATTTTGCAGATATTATTCTTAATCGTCTCAAAGCGGTTTTCGCAACGGCGTTAGAACAATTAGAAATTGCGCCTTTTCCCATTACCCATATTGATGCTCAATTAACCGCCCATAATGACGGTCATTATTTCCGAGTTCATAATGATAATGGAGCCGAACGAGATGCGACTCGGATGTTAACTTATGTCTATTATTTTTATCAAGAACCGAAAGCATTTAATGGCGGAGAATTAGTTTTATATGATACGAAATGGCATGGGGGTTATTCTTATTCTAAATTAGAAAACTTTCAAACCATTGAACCCATCAACAATCGCATTATCTTTTTTTATAGCGGTTTAATGCACGAAGTTTTACCCGTTCATTGCCCGTCTAAACAGTTTGCAGATAGTCGATTTACGGTGAATGGATGGATTAGAAGATAAACAGTCACCAGTCATCAGTCATCAGTCATCAGTCATCAGTTATCAATACTTCTTCCCTATTCTCTCTTAATTCTTAATTCTTAATTCAGATCCTTCGCTCCGCTCAGGACGCTACGCGATTCTTAATTCTTAATTCTTAATTCTTTTAATCGTCTCCTAATAAGACAGCTAATAAAGCTTTTTGAGCGTGCATTCGGTTTTCGGCTTCATCCCAAACTTTTGAACGGGCGCCTTCGATGACTTCATCGGTAATTTCTTCATCTCGATGGGCGGGTAAACAATGTAAAACAATCGAATTATCGGCGGTTTTTTCCATTAATTTAGAATTGACTTGATAAGGTTGAAACAACGGAATCCGAACTCTCGCTTCCTCTTCCTGTCCCATACTTGCCCAAACATCGGTATAAACAACATTTGTATTTTTTGCCGCTTCAATCGGATCGTCAGTAATAATAACTTCGGTTTTTCCTTGAGCAATGCTTTTCGCTTGTTCAACAATATCTGCATCGGGTAAATAGTTAGCAGGAGTGGCAATTCTAACGTTCATTCCCACCATTGCACAACCTAATAATAAGGAATGTGCCATATTATTGGCTCCATCCCCAAAATAACTTAAGGTTAACCCTTCTAAGGTTCCAAAGCATTCTTGAACGGTCATTAAATCCGCTAAAACTTGACAGGGATGTTCTCGATCCGTTAACGCATTAATCACCGGAATTTCAGCATAATTGGCAAAGGTTTCTAAATCGGTTTGTTCAAATGTCCTGATTGCCATAATATCTAAATAGCGATCTAAAACTCTTGCCGTATCCACTAACGGTTCCCCGCGACTAACTTGAGTAACATTCGGGTTTAAATCAATGACTTGTCCCCCTAATTGATACATGGCAACGGTAAAACTCACGCGAGTTCGAGTTGATGCCTTTGAAAACATTAATCCTAATACTTTATTGCGGCGGAGTTTCACCATTCCAGATTTTAACTTTCGGGCTAAATCGAGGAGGAAATAAAGTTCTTCAATACTAACATCCGCTAAACTTAAAAAATCCCGTCCTTTTAAGGTTTCCATCATAATTCCTAAGTTAAAGTTTGACTCAATTTAGATAATCTGTAGGGGCGAGGTGACTTCGCCCCCAGCCTTGACTGTTCTTATTTTAAAGTTTTCAGGGTAACAAAATTGTTCTAAGATAACTGATTAATTGCTTGATCTAATAATTCCCATCCTTGGGTCACACTTTCAATTCGGGCCAAGCGATCGCGCAATTCATGGGCGCCTGGAAATCCCTTAGCATACCAAGTCAAATGTTTCCGAGATTGATAAATCCCCCGTTGTCCTTTATACTCCCATAACGCTTGGAGGTGTTCTTTAGCACAATACAACCGTTCAATTACGGTGGGCGGTGTTTTCAATTCTCCCGTTTTCAAGAAATAATCAATTTCCCCCACTAAAAACGGATAACCTAACGTTCCCCGTGAACACATTACCCCATCGGCGCCTGTTTCTGCCAAACATTGCAGCGCCGCTTCTACCGAAAAAATATCCCCATTTGCAATAACCGGAATCGATAACTGTTCCTTCACCCGTCGAATCCACTCCCATTTTGCCTGACCGTTGTAGCCTTGGGCGCGAGTTCGGGCGTGGATGGTGATCAATTTTGCCCCCGCATCCTGCATTCTACGGGCAAACTCTAAAATATTAATTTCTTCATCACTCCAGCCAATCCGTGTTTTTACGGTGACAGGAACGTTAACGGCTTCTACCACTGAGCGGACGATGGTTTCTGCCACTTCTGGTTGTCGCAGCAACGACGACCCGCCGCCATTTTTGGTAATTTTATTAACGGGACATCCCATATTAATATCAATGGTATCCGCTCCCTCCTGAACAGCCATTTGAGCGGCTTCGGCGAGAAAATTGGGGCGACAGTCAAATAATTGAATACTGATGGGGCGTTCGTTGGGGTCAACTTCCATAATTTTCGGCAGTTCCCGTACATGACAGACTTCGCTGGCGTGAACCATTTCGGTGTACATCATGGAGTCCGGGGCGTAGCGACGAACTAAGCGCCGAAATACTAAGTCTGTTACCCCGGATAAAGGGGATTGGAAAACCCGACTATTAACTTCAACCGTACCAATTTTAAGGGGGGTCGATAAGCGGTCTTTTAATTCGGGAGATAGAATGGGCATGGAGGAGAGGAACGAATCAATCAAATATCACGATCTCTATATTAGAATAGAGTCATCCAAAATTAAATCAAACTATGAATTTTAATTCTAATAATTCTGATCCGTTTAATCAAAGTAAAAATGCGAGTAATTTACCTTTTCCAAAAACTGATATTGAGCAAATTACAGAAGAAATGGTTGAACGGGAACACCCGCAAGTTCGTGACCCTCGAACCGTTGAAATTATTCGCCGTTCATTTATTATTTTAACTGTTATTGGGCTTGTGATCGGTGTGTTTGTTGCGGCTGGTGTTCTTTATATTATGGATAAATTTAATATTACTGCCGACCCCGCCAGAATCGAGCAACTCGAACCAACAGAATATCAATGAATTAAGAATTAAGAATTAAGAATTAAGAATTAAGAATGGGTAATAAATTTCTTCCCCCGCTTCCCCTGCTCCCCCTGCTCTGTTATTCCGACAGGCGTTGTTCGGCAATTTTTTTAACTCTTTCATGGAATTTAGGATAATTATTGAGAACTTCTTCAAAATCTTCTTTATACAGAACAAATAACTCACAATAGGTTAAGGTCATCACGGATGCAGTTCGGCGGGTTGAATAAAGTAAGGCAATTTCGCCAAAGAAAGAACCGGCTCCTAGAAATCGGTAGACTTTACCCGTTTTTTCTGAAAATGCTTGAACTTTTCCTTGTTTAATAAAATACATTTCATGCCCGATTTGATCTTCTCGAATAATATAATCATCGGGGGGTAGTATTCGCGGTTTTAATTTAACCACTAAATCTTCAATAAAACAAGGTTCGGCATCTTGAAATAAGGGAACTTTTTCTAATAATTCTCGATACAGATAAAGATAAATATGGGTTCTAATTGATCGAGGAAGCTCATCAATTAACTGATAATCGAGGGAAATGTCGCGCTTATATTCCCACATATATTGATAATAAGAAAGAACTTCTCTTTGCACAGAAGGCGGAATTTTTCGTTCTCGCATATAGGCTTGCATTTGCCCTAGTTTATCACGAAATCGATTTCGATTCGCATCTAAATTAGAAATAACAGCCGAAACGTTACCGATCACAAACGCATACAGTGACACTCCTAAAAACATCACCATAAAGGTAAAGATAACTTCTACATTATTAGTGGGGGTAATATCCCCATAACCGACAGTTGTTAAGGTTGTAATCGACCAATACAAGGAATATAGATATTGTGTTGTCGGGCTTTCTAAATGAAGCTGATCACTATTTAACCAAGACTCTCCAGAGGCACCGGTTAAACTGCCAATTAAAAACCATAAGCAGGCAATCCAATGATCAATGAGAAAAATAATTAATAACAATTCTAACATTCGGATCAAAGCCGAATTCAAATTAACATTGTTTTCCCATTTTCTAATAATTTTAAAACATTGAGCAAATCGTAACAGGCGAGGGGTTCTGAATAAAGCTAAGATCAAGAAAGGGGAATTTAAAAACAAAAGATAAGTAATTAAATCCGTTGGTAAGCTTGCTATTAAATGGTTTTTTAATGCAGTCTGTCGATAATGTAAACTAATTTTATTTTTATCTGTAACCAGTTCTCCTTCTTCCCAATAACCAATATTAAATCGTAAGAAAATATCTAAAATTAGGATTAAGTCTGTTAAGAAATCTAACAAAAACCAAATGTCATGACTTGCCACGCCAAAGGCAACTCGAAAGGGAATTACTAAGCAGTTATAAACCGTAATGAGAACAATGAGACCTTCCCAGAAAAGAATTGTTCTAGAATCGGGATGTAACGTTTGCATTCGGAGGGACAAAGATAAAATTGAAAAAAGCCATTTTAGTTAAGATAGCGTATCTTTCCGAATTAAGGGATCAATAAGCGATCGCCTCCTAAAAAAACACCCTAAAAATCAGAAACCGGAATCTCTTGCTACAATCAACAGAAGTCTATTTTTACATAAAACTCTAATTTCATCCATGATTCAAACTGCACTCACACCGTTTTCCCAAAAACTCGGTTCTCCCCTCACCAAACAACCCATTACCGTTTTACAAATTAATTTAGGGAAACGGTGTAATTTAGCTTGTACTCATTGTCATGTAGAAGCCAGCCCCAAACGCACCGAAGAACTAAATCCTGAAACTACGCTACAATTAATTGAATTAATCCATCGCTTTCCTCAAATTCAGACGGTAGATTTAACCGGAGGCGCGCCGGAAATGAATTATGGGTTTAAACCGTTGGTAGAAGCTGCTAGAAGCACCGGAAAAGAAGTGATTGTTCGTTCAAATTTAACGATTTATTTTGTTCCCGGCTATGAAGATCTTCCAAGTTATTGTGCAGAAAATCAACTGAGAATTGTTGCTTCTTTACCCTGTTATTTAGAAGATAATGTGGATACAATGCGAGGAAAAGGGGTTTATCAGGATTCAATTCAAGCCCTACAACAGTTAAATCAGTTAGGATATGGCAGAACACCGGATTTAATTTTAGATTTAGTTTATAATCCAGCCCTCCCAATAGCTAACAAGTTTTCCCTCCCTCCCGAACAGTTTCAATTAGAACAAAGTTATAAACAGTATTTAAAACAATATTTTGATATTGATTTTAATCATTTATTCACAATTACCAATTTACCCATTGGTCGAACCAAATTTCAGCTAGAACATAAAAAGCTTAACGTCGCCTATCTCAACTTTTTAGAAGCAAACTATAATCCTGAAACCGTTGATCATTTAATGTGTCGAAATCAATTATCTGTTGATTACCAAGGGTATATTTATGATTGTGATTTTAATCAAATGGAAAATATTCCCGCCCGAATGAAAACTGGAGAAATTCTTACCGTTTCTAAATTATTAGCATCCAATAGTCTCGATTTAATTCAAGACGTACAAACCGCCTCTTTTTGTTATGGATGTACCGCCGGATGTGGTTCCAGTTGTGGCGGAAGCTTAATTCAGTAATCAGTCACCAGTCACCAGTTGGAAAGAGCGGGGGGAGCCGGGGGAGCAGGGGGAGCGGAGGGAGGAGGAGAAGATAATTCTTCTTTTTCCTATTGCAAGAGTACCCATTGCCCATTGCCCATTCCCTATTCCCTAATTCAGATCCTTCGCTCCGCTCAGGACGCTGCGCGATTCAGATCCTTACGTGCTACGCACAGGCTCCGCCTACGCTCCGCGACTGACGCTGCGCGATTCTGATCCTTAAGTGCTACGCACAGGCTCCGCCAACGCGCCGCGGAGTAAACGCTACTTTATAGCTTCTTAATTCTTAATTCCTCTCTTATGATTATTCAAGATTTAATTAAACAAAGCTTAGATTGGATTGCTAATTTAGGAATTTGGGGGCCGATTGCGTTTATTATTTTCTATAATTTAGCAACGGTGTTTTTTATTCCCGGTTCCTTAATCACTTTAGGGTCTGGATTTATATTTGGGGCGTTTTGGGGAACGATTTATGTGTCGATTGGTTCGATTTTAGGGGCAACATTTGCCTTTTTAATTGGGCGATATTTAGCACGGGATTGGGTGGCGAAACAATTAGAAGGAAATCAAAAATTTAAAGCAATTGATGAAGCCGTTGCTCAAGAAGGATGGAAAATTGTGGGGTTAACACGCTTATCCCCAATTTTCCCATTTAATTTACTGAATTATGCCTTTGGATTAACTAATGTGTCCCTCAAAGATTATTTTTTAGCTTCTTGGATTGGGATGTTTCCCGGTACTGTGTTGTATGTGTATATAGGTTCCTTAGCAGGAAGTTTAGCCACATTAGGAACAGGAGAACGTCAACAAACGCCGTTAGAATGGGGACTATATGGAGTGGGTTTAATTGCAACGGTAACTGTTACCCTTTATGTCACTAAAATTGCTCAAAAAGCCTTAAATCAAAAAATTAATTCTTAATTCTTAAAACTTAACTCGACACAATCCTTAATTCTTAACTTTCGGGTGTTGAAGCTTCCGATTCTGCGGTAACAGCTTTTGCTTGTTCAGCCAATTGATCTGCTATATTGGCTTTAATAGACCGTTTGTACAATTTCCCGGCATACTGTTCTAACGCATCTGCAAGGGCATCAACCCAAGTATGTTCAACTAATGCAATAATCGCTGAACTTCCTGGGGTTAAAGATTCCGATAAATCTTTGAGGTCTTCTTGGGGAAACCCTAAATCCATAAAATGAGTAATTAAAGCTCCTACACCTGCACCGCCAGCAGTCATCGCAATCACGCCTAACGCCCCAATTGGATTAAATAAAGCAATTAATCCGGCTGCAATACCACCCATAATTGCACCGCCTTTAGCATCCGTATCCCCCGTTTCACTAATGGAAACTTTTCCTTTTTCATTCTTGACCATTACCGCGGCATTAATAATCGAAATTAACCCTTGGGATTGAAGGGTCTTCAGTTGTTTAAGAACTTCTTTAGCTTTTCCTTCTTCAGGATAAGCAACAACAACTAAATTGGTTAATTCATCAGCATAAGTCATTGGTTTTTCCTCAAATTTTTTTTCTTCAAAACCTTGGGTTCAAACTAAAATATGAAGTTCTGCACCCGTTTACCTATCATACTCAGCAATAAAACAAAACAAGTATTTTCTTTACTGTATCTTAAACAAAATTTCCTTGAAACTCCTTAACATTGCTTCATAGAGACAAAATTCAGTGAATCAGCGATTGACGGAACAGCCCCTGATCTCCGATCCTAAAAAAAGAAGAAAATAATTTAGGCGGCTTTATCAGGATTTTTAATTCATGAGCTTCACAGTATTACTGGTACTCTTGGCAGGTTTAGTATTATTGGTGGTCGGTGCAGAACTGTTAGTGCGCGGCGCTTCAACCATTGCAGCGATTTTAGGAATTCCTTCCCTCATTGTCGGGCTGACGATTGTTGCCTATGGGACAAGTTCCCCCGAAATGGCTGTCAGCATTCAATCCGCCTTAGCTGGGAATGCGGATGTTGCCTTGGGAAATGTGGTCGGGAGTAACATTTTTAATGTTTTAACAATTTTAGGAATCTCATCGTTAATCGCGCCTTTAATGGTTGCTAGCCAACTGATTCGGTTAGATGTTCCGATTATGATTGGCGTTTCTATTTTGTTATTAGTTTTTGCTAAAGATGGCGAAATTAGCCGAGTGGATGGAATTATTCTATTTATTGGTGCCATTCTGTATACCGGCTTTTTAATTTATGAAGGCAAGAAACAAAAAACCGTTGAAAGGGAAGACAATCCAGAGAATGCTTCAGAAACCATTGATAAAAGTCCTAAAAGCTGGTTAATTAATATCGGATTAATTCTAGTCGGATTAGTTTTGTTAGTTCAAGGGTCTAATTGGCTGGTGGAAAGTTCGATTTCGATTGCGAAAGCCCTTGGTGTCAGTGATTTAGTGATTGGATTAACGATTGTTGCCGCTGGAACGTCTCTCCCAGAGTTAGCGAGTTCTGTAGTAGCGAGTATTCGCGGAGAACGGGATATTGCTGTCGGAAATGTGGTGGGAAGTAATATTTTTAATATTCTTGCTGTTTTAGGATTATCGGCGGCCGTTTCTCCTAATGCCATTTCTGTTGCTCCGGCTGCGCTCAATTTTGATATTCCGGTCATGATTGCTGTTGCGATCGCTTGTTTTCCGATATTTTATACGGGGAAAAGTATTGCCCGTTGGGAAGGGTTACTATTTCTCGCCTATTATGTGGCGTATAGCGTTTATTTAATTCTTGATTCCTCCAAACACGACCAACTCCCGATTTTCAGTCGGATGATGCTAGGTTTTGCTATTCCCATCACCATCGTTACCCTGATTGTCACCACAATCCGCACCTATCGCGCCAAACGGAAGCGACAAGCTTGATACAGTCATCAGTTATCAGTCATCAGTCATCAGTTAGCAGAAAGTAAGACCACTAAATAGTAAAAAATAGCGTACAATTCTTAGAGGAGTATTTTGCATCAAGAATGATCAAACTGCGATTAAAGAGATTCGGAAAGAAGCGGGAAGCTAGCTACCGCATTGTGGCGATGATTAGTACCTCACGCCGAGATGGTCGTCCTTTAGAAGAACTGGGCTTCTATAATCCCAGAACGGATGAAGTTCGATTGGATGTCCCAGCCATTGTCCGTCGCCTTCAACAAGGAGCGCAACCCACTGACACTGTGCGTAACATCCTCAAGAAACAAAATGTATTTGAACAACTCAAGTCTGGAGCCAACTCCGAAGTTGCTACCGCAGAATCCGCCAGCTAGTCCGGATTATGGACAATTGGTACGATTTTTAGTCGAGCCGTTTCTGGAATCACCAGAATCCTTACGGGTCGATTGTGAGCGTTCGTCTATCCTCAGGAGAACTTGGATTCGGTTAGCCTTTGAAGCTGAAGACAAAGGACGGGTTTATGGTCGAGGCGGACGTAATATTCACTCGATTCGGATGGTTTTGGCTGCGATGGCAAAGGCGGCAGGTGAATCGATTTATCTCGATATCTATGACAGTCAACCCGACGAACAACCGAGGGAGACGTTTAGTAGTCGTCCCCCGGCTCGGCGTCCTCCCGGGCGAACTCGTCCCAGCCGCTCCGATATTTCTAAGCCTCGTCTACCCCGTCGAGATGAGCCGTAAATTTGTGTTTCTTTCTTTTGTCCTAAGCAGTGACTATTGGTTCGCTGCTTAGGACAGAATTTATGGATAAATTTTATGAT
>JBMDYE010000057.1:0-16890 GCA_048595135.1 Planktothrix sp.
GGCGAAATTAACAAGTCAGAAGTTGCCCATCAATTACAATCTTTGGTTTACACCGAGGAGGAACTTGACAATATTTGGGCTCTGTGCGATCTGAACAAAGATGAAGTTCTCTCTTACGATGAGTTTCTGACTAATTTTGCCACATTCCTGATTCTAAAATAGGATCTGCCATAGTCAGTCACCAGTGAGAAGGAGGCAGAAGGCAGCTATGCAGAAGGCAGGAGGCAGGAGGAAGAGAGCAGGGGGAGCGGGGGAGGCAGGGGAGGCAGGGGAGGCAGGGGGAGATAATTCTTCTTTTTCCTTCTATTCCCTATTCCCTATTCCCTTTTAATTCTTAATTCAGATCCTTAAGTGCTACGCACAGGCTACGCCAACGTTTCACGACTGACGCTACTTGAGCCTCTTAATTCTTAATTCTTCATTTAAAGTTCTATTGGAGCTTGAACGGCTAATTTTTCTTGTAATAAAAAATGTAAGAGCGATCGCGTAATCCAAACTAAACCTAATCTAGCTTGAGCCAATTGGGGAGTATCCCGTTTAACTTCTCCCCAAATTCGACAATCTCGATAAAACTCTTGAAATTTATCACTCAATTGGATCACCAGTTTTTCCCACCGTTGAATCGGAAAAGATATCTCAAGATGATCAACAATTTCGATCAATTGAGTGAGGAGTTGATATTCACTGGGATGAATCAATTGCAATTTTTCTTGAGTTGTTAACCAAGGAATTTGTTCAGGTGTCCGAAACTGGGGAAATGGCGAACCCAGGGTTAACTCAGCGTCTTCTAACTGAATAATCTTGTCCCGATGGGCTAAACGCAACAAAGAACAACAACGGGCATGGCTATATTGAACCGGAAACAACTTCGGCGTCAACTCACAACCCTTTTCCAGCAGGGGGAGGGGAAACGGATTTTGGCTGATGTGGTCTAACCAAGTCCCAACCCCTTGATCACCCAACGTAAATTCAAGGAGTCCAGGGGGAATAATCTTGACTATAAAATCTTGACAACCCATCCCATGGGAGGAGTTTGGAGTCGGATCAAGGTTGTCTAAGCTACCAACGATACTGTCAGCAATATCTAGGGGAGATTGGTTCAAAAAACGAGCCAACTTCAGTGCGATCGCTGATCCGTATTTTACCGGATAGCCATCTTTAATTAGATTTACGGGAATTTCCCGATAATCAACCGTATCGATCCCTTGGCAATGTAAACTTTGCTTTAGGTGTGTAACCACTCCGCTTGCGAGGGGGACAATAACCATAGTTGTGATTTGAAAGCAGGTTTACCGTTTTCTATATCCGTGTTGATTGCTTTAGCCGTGACATCCGTTTGTAAATTTATAACTCAAATCAAAATTTATTTACAAAAGGAATGTGTTTTTTGCTACATTGGTAGAAGATATCAAAGTCAAAGCTCCCAAGTATAAAATACAGCCTTCCGAATACGGAAGTGATTTCGGGAATCAGCCAATCTACTTTTCCTGTTAAACCGAATCTTTATATAACGTTGCCTATGCAATCCTCTTCCATGTCTTCAGATACTAATCGACCGTTTCTAACCTGGCAACGGATTACCGACTGGGCACAAGAACACTATCGTTGTCGAAGTTTTACAAAAGATGAGCGAATTCCAGCCCGTCCAGGTTTGCTTTACTTAGTCCAACGGGGAGCGGTTCGACTGGTGGGCAGCGCTCAACTTGAGCCTGTCAAAAAGTCCAACTCAAAAACGGGAAGTCGCAATTTAGATGAAGCTTTTTTAGGGTTTGTCGGTGCAGGTCAACCCTTTGAACTCATTGCTCAGTCTCCCTTTTCCCTGCAAGCTTATGCTCATGCGGATGACACAATGGTGTTGTGGATGTATTGGCATGATTTGGATAACTGGCCTCACTTTCGCCGGGAAGTCCTAGATGCCTTTCGTTATCAACATCAACGGAAACTTTTATGGCTGAGTACCCTGGGTCAACGGCGTACCATTGATCGATTATTAGGGTTTCTAACGTTGCTGATTGAAGAATATGGGGAATATTACAGCAGTGGGACTGGCTCAGATACCTTCCGAGGCTATTATCTCCCTTGGTCGTTAACCCATTCCCAAATCGGCAGCGCCATCGGTTCTACACGAGTCACCGTTACCCGTCTAATGGGTAAACTCCGTCAACAAGGGTTGATTTTTACCCAAGGAGATAACTTAATCTGTTTACCCGCCGAAATTGAAGGGGAACGCCACAAAGTAGAGATAGAAGACGAAGAAGAAGACGGTTTTGAAGAAGAAGAATAAAAAGACAAGGGGAAGGGGGGACAGGGGGAGTAGAGGAGGATTTAATTGTTAATTCTTCTGCCTCCTGCCTCCTGCCTCCGGCTTCCTGCCTGCTGCTATAACAAACTCGCCAGAACTTGTTGTAACTGTGTGGTTGCCTGAGTCTGAGTTGTGGACAATTCCAACACCTGATTCAGATCCGTTGTGGTTTCCTGTACAAGCTGCCGGATTTGACCCCAAGTGTCTTGGAGCGGCTGTAACATTTCCTGATACAAACTCACCCGTCCCCACAGTTCCGCCGCCACTCGTTGCTGTTCCAGCCAAGTTTGTTCTTGAGTTTCTAACTGTTGGCGCATTTGTTCATGGGCATTCACACGAGTTGTGACCTCAGTTTCCATGGTTCCAGCGCGAGCCGACAATTGTTGAATTTCCGTTTCCAAAGTTTGCAGTTCTTGCTGTTGCTGATGTTGTTGCGTTTCTAAAGTGGCAATCACGGAGGATAGATCCGCTGTTCCACCTGTTTTCGCAGGCGGTAAGCCTTGGCGACGTAGTAACACCGCTTGATATTGGGTTTTATGTTCTTCCCGTTCTTTGAGAGTACGGCGCTGACCCACCAACGTTTCATTTAACATTTGATAAGCATCTTGCTCATCGGTTAATTCCGTTTGTAATTCCTCTCGTTCACTACCATTAAAAGATTTGAGCTTTTCTTGCAGTTCCTCAATCCCTTCAAGTTTATATTTCAACTCCTCCTCTTGTTCTTTCACCAACCGGAACCACCGATCCCACTCTTGCTCCAGTTTTTGAACTTCCGCTTGTAATTGGTCTAACGGCATCGCCTCCAACGCTTGCACATCGACCTTGACATTGACGGTCGGGGAATCATCCTCCGCTTGTCGGGAGGCCAACTCCCGTAATTGTTCCAACAACGTTTGGCGACTGTCCAATTGGGTTCGCAGGGTCTTCACATAATCCTGTTTAACCTGCAAGAGCCGTTGTTGAGCCGTTAACTCAGCCCGATCAGCCATTAACGCCTCACTATCTTGTCGCCATTGCTGCCATTGCTGTTCCAGGGTTTGAGTTAAGCCTTCCACCGTTTGTTGTAGCTGTTCTGCTTCCGCACGGGTTGTCCGTAACCGTTGCCAATGCTGATCTAAAAAATCTTGGTTGCTGGTCACTTGCTCTAACGATTGATTCAAACGTTGCTGTAACGGAGAGAGGGTCAGGGGAGTCGAAAGTTGAGTTAATAACCGAGTCAGAGTTTGGGACTGTTCTGAACTGAGGGAAGGGGTCGATTGAAGTTGAGCTTGCTGTTCCTCAATTTGGGCTTGACGGGTTTGTAACTGCTGTCGAGCCGCTTCAATCTCCTGACGCGCCTGTTCAATTTCCGAATACAGTCGGCTACTTTCATCGCGCGATCGCTCAATTTCTTGACGTTGCTGTTCGAGGCGCTCTAATTCCTCCTCAAGCTGTTCCATCTGTTCTCGTCGCGCTTCCATTTCCATTTCGCGGCGATTGAGTTCTTGACTCTGGTAAGTTAAAGACTCCTTCCACTGTTCAATCTCTTCCTGTTGGGTTTTAAACTTCTCTTGCAAGCGAGAAAAATCCTGAAGGATTCCCACCAGTTGACGAGCCGCCTCTTGAATGCGCTGCACCTGTTTACTGGTATTAAGATCCACCAGAACTAACGTTCCATCCTTAAAATTATTCGCATCATCAGCGAGGATCACATCATCCCCTGGCACAGCAGTCCAATTGTTTTCACCTCGCTGGCAAGCCAGTAGCTTGAGTTCAGTCCTACCGCCCCCCAGACCAAATTTGCTACTCTGCTTTTGTACTTCCGCTAAATAGAGCATCAGCCTTTATCCTCTTGAGGTGTTCAAGAACAGCAAGTTCGCTTTCTTAATCATAAAACAGGTGTCTCTTTTAGAATGAAGAAATAGACGTGTTGATTATCAAAGGATAACTCTTGACTGTCGGTAGGAGGCTAATCATTGTTGATTGCCCTGTTGCCTTTGGGAGTATGAGAGGATTAAAGTACTGAAACCGTGATCAGGAGGCAACTTGCTCAATGCAAGGCTCTTTAAATGAAATTGATATTCGCAGTATTTTGCAACTGATTGAACTGGGTCAGCGGACTGGGGAACTGATGGTCGAGGCCTATAGCAGCCATCCCTACTATATGCCGGAGATGGAAAGACCCGGACGCCGTTTAGCGGGACAATGCTGGTTAGTCTTCGCTTGTAACGGTCGCCTCGTTTATGCAGGCCAGAGTGAAGGCAGTTTACTGCGGTTACGGGATTATCTGCGCCGCTACCAGGTGGAAACCGCTTTAGATCAACTGGAGGTTCCCTCCATTGCGTCGGTGAATGCCCCGGAATACGGTTATTTGTGGGTATTACTGGAAAATAAAGTGATCACCCCTGCGATCGCCCGCAGTATTGTCCAGGGAATGGTTCAGGAAACCCTTTTTGACCTGCTCAGTCTTCATCAGGGTGCATTTATCTTTGAAATGGGATCAGCTTTAGCTCCCCAATTAACCACCTTAGAAATTAGTCCGTTGCTCACCACGATTGTCAAGCAGGTGGTGATGTGGAAGAAATTCCATCCCCATATTACTTCTCCTAATCAATGCCCCCTGATTACTGATCCAGAGAAATTACAAAAAGTGGTTCGTCCCCCCGTGTTTGAAACCTTGACCCGTTGGACGGATGGGAAAACCGATTTGCGGCAGATGGCCCGTTATTTACATCGGGATATTGTCATGGTGGCAAAAGCGATTTATCCCTTGGTTCAACAAGGGTTAGTGCAACTGCTGACCCCCACGGTTGAAAGCCGTTCCACACAACCGGAACGATTAGATCGGACAAGAGTTCCCCGGGTCGTGTGTATTGACGATGATTTGGTGATTCGCCAAACCGTTGAGACAATTTTAAAAGAACATGGTTATGAAGCCACAGGGATCGGTAACCCCCTGAAAGCGTTAAGCTTGGTGTTTCAACTCAAACCCGATCTGATTCTGTGTGATATTGCCATGCCGGAACTGAATGGCTATGAAATTTGTGCGATGCTACGAAATTCCACCGCCTTTCGCCAAACGCCCATTATCATGTTAACCGGAATTGATGGGTTTATTGATCGGCTCAAAGCCCGAATGGTCAGAGCCACCAATTATTTAACCAAACCCTTTGGAGATGCGGAGCTTCTCACCTTAGTGGAAAGTTATATTGGCCCAGGCGATCCCAGCCATCCCCACTCGGAAAGTTTACTGGCTTCCGAGTTAAGTGGAGAATTGGATGCACTTTATACCTCCGATTCCGTGTCTTAACCAAACCCAACCAAGCTAATCTCAAGTAGCGACACTGTAAATCTGCTAAATTTTCATCGGCAATTCGGTATACTTAAGTTAAATAATATATACGAAAAAACTCCGTTCTTGTCACCTGCCTTAAGGCTTGAACAACACGGAGAACTCAGGAGCGATCAGATGCGATATCCTTTCGGGAGTTAACTTAGGAATTCTGCCAGACAGTATGAATAAAGTTATGGTCGTTGAAGATAGTGTCACCCAACGGGAGATGATTACCAGTCTCCTCAAAGAAAGTGGCTTGCAAGTGAGCGTAGCCAGTGACGGGGTGGAAGCTTTGGAACAAGTACACAAAAACTGCCCCGATTTGGTGGTGCTAGATATTGTCATGCCTCGCATGAACGGCTATGAACTCTGTCGTCGTCTGAAGTCCGATCCCAAAACTCGTAATATTGCGATTGTTATGTGTTCCTCAAAGGGAGAAGAGTTTGATCGCTACTGGGGCATGAAACAAGGGGCAGATGCTTATATTGCCAAACCGTTTCAACCGACGGAGTTGGTGGGAACGGTGAAACAATTGCTCAGAGGTTAGGTGAGGAAACTTCATGGTTGGGAATCCTGATTTTTTAACAGGCCAAGGAGCAGATAGTCCAGAGTTTCAAGAGTTGGAAACCCCAGAAGGGGAACCGCACTTACGGTTTTTTGTGCCTTCCGGTAATGAATTTGCCCTTCCGGCGATGGGAATCCGAGAGGTCTTATCCCAATCTCCCGATCGCATGACGCCCATCCCCAATGTCTCCCCCTTATTATTAGGAACCCTCAACTTGCGGGGGCGCGTGATTTGGGTGGCTGATTTAGGTCAATTTTTAGGGGATTCCACCCCCTTGAATACCGACCGAACCGAGATCCCTGTGATTGCCGTTGAAGATCAAGACATTATATTAGGATTAGCGATCGACGCGATCAATGATATGGCATGGCTTGACCCTGATAAAATGCAAATGCCAACTCAAGTGAGCGATAGTATGGCTCCTTTCATTAAAGGGGAATGGCAACTGGGTGGCTCAGACGACCAACGTCTACGGCTTTTAGATCAAGTCGCCATTCTGCGTTCGGCTCGCTGGGCAACTTAAAGCTAGATCAAGGAGGCAGGAGAAGGGTTAGGGAGCTTGGGAAAATGATTTTCCCTTTTGGTTTTTACGTTTTACTGGTGCTTGCTGTGACCCGTTACCCATGGTTCTTGATGTCCTAACCCAAACCGTACCCCAAACTTATCTAAACTTTAAACTTTAAAATCAATTTAAGTTAAAACCTTGATCAGTAATCAGTAATCAGTAATCAGTAATCGGTGGGGAGTGAATCGTTAAATCATTGAATCGTTAATCGTTAAATTGTTAAAAGTCCAGAGTTGTCAATTTTTAACCCAAGACAACTAAAAACTAAGAATTAAAGACTAAAAACTCAACACTGACTACTGACTACTGACTACTGACTACTGACTACTGATTACTGATTACTGATTACTGATTACTGATTACTGATTACTTTCAAGGGGAACCGCTCATGGCAACAGGTACAGACTTCCTAGAAACTTATCAACAAACCGAGGAAGCCTACATCCAGGGGAATTATGAAGAGGCTGCGGCATTAGTCTATCAACTGGTAGAAGATTACCCAGACAACCCCTCAGCCCGCCTGCTCTGTGGTCATATTTATTACGGCTTGCAACAATATGACGTTGCCCGTGATCAATATATGGGCGTGTTAAGTTTAACCGAGGATGAAGAATTACTCGAACAAGCCAGTCAAGCCTTAGCGGATACCGACCTGCATTTAGGAGACTCAGCCGGCCATCCCTATACCGATCTTGAAGATTCTCAACCCCTTGAACCGAATTCCCAAGCGGTTTTTGATGACCTCCTCGATGAAGACATCGCCTACGAAGAACAGATGGCAGACTTGGGAATGCCTAGAATGAACGGTTCCTCAGCCCATAAGCCTTTGATCGATCTATCCAAATCCGATTTAGAACTTGAATCCTTGGATGGGGATTTAGACTTAAGAACGGGTTCCCTGGATGACGTCGGATTAAACGGTTTATATACCGATCAATTTGCCGTGAGCGACCTGGATGACTCAGAAACCGATTTATTAATCCCTGAACTCGACTCCGCCTCTAGTGCTGAGTTCAATCACTTCGGCGTGGAGGACATGAACGGGGAAGAAGTTTTTGACGAGTCCCCCTTCAGTTCCACCTCCGATCATCCCTTCTTAGTCCCTGATGATTTAGACGAAGGAACCGAGATTTTAAATCCGTTCGATGATTCCGGGGATTTCAGTCCCTTAGAAGCCGATGATGCCTTGATGGCAGAAGTCGAAGAACCGTTCCCAACTCCCGCCTCAGAATCCCAGGATTTAGGCCATGATTTAGAAGAGTTAACCGGGGATTTATTTTCAGACCCTAATGAAATAGAAGACCTTCTCAGTTCCTATCAGTCTACGGGCGGTGAGGAATTGAACGGCGTAGATGGGCATCTTTCCTCAGAGGAAGGGGAGTCGCCCTTGGCGACGCAGTTCTTAGAAATGGCTCCCAGCGACGAAGACGAAGAAGAATCACAGAATGGTGTGTTTGCCGATTTAGCGGACTTCATGTTAGATGATGATCCGATGAGTCCCCCGCCTGCCAATAACTTGGTTTCCGAACCCGAAGCAGGAGGTGTACCTGACCAGAAGAGTGCCTTTGAAGACGAACTGGATGATATTTTCGCCCCCTTAGAAGATACGGGTGATTTGCATCGCAGCACCCCTCCTTGGCCGATGGAACCGGCTGATCAGGAACCCAGCCTGAACCCGGAGCAAAATCACTGGAGTTCTAATCCCCCAGTCCGCGCTGAACCCACAGTTGAACCGATCGAGGCGGTGGAAACGTTCTTCTCAGACGAGGATTTAGACTTGAATTTCCCCGATGTTGCCTTCGATACCCCAGATTTAGAAACGCTGCGTGCTGAACGTAGTGACGAATCTGATCATTTGGATTCTACTCCTTTACCCCCTGACCCCCCGAAAATGGCAAATTTTCAGATCCTGGATCACGAAGAAAGCTTAGAAGAGGAAACCTTAATCACAGATTCCTCAGCGCAACACGGTTATTTAACAAATGGCACCGCCTCCGGCTCGGTTCATGGTTATCAAAATGGCAAACCCCATCACAGCAGCGATGAAATCGATGATAGTGGGTCTTTTGCGGAAAGCGATATTCCCGATAGTTTTCTGGTGGATACCTTTGATGAGGATACCTTTGGCGATTCCTTTGATGTTACGCCGGATACCAACGATACAGGGACTCCCGTTTTCAAAAGCACTTACAATGGCAATGGTTCCGTCCCCGTTGGCAATGATTTCTTAGAGGATTTTGAAGAATTTGATGATATTGGCGATTTTGAGATGGCTGATAATGCCGATGCGGATTTGTATGTTGATTCCGACTTTGGCAATCTCGATAGCCAATTTATGAGTAACACTAGCAGTAGTACCCTCGATAATGATAGTTCCTCGATTCGAGATGATGAGGTTTTTAATAACACCTTTGCGGCGGCGGCGGTTACCACCTTAAGCCCGGATTTAGGGGATCATGTTGATACGATCGTTACGGGAGACCAGGGGCCTTTTTCCTTCTTAGAAAATGCCTCGATTCTGAAAAAACCGTTGTATACCGCAATGGGAACCGGATTGATGACCTTGCTGTTAGTGGCAACGGCAACCAATGTGGCCACCCGTACTGCTGCTTTGGATAATAATCGGGACGTGGTTAATTATTTGCGGGCAACAGGATGGTTACTAACGGCTGTAGCCGGAGCCACCAGTTTTGCCACGGCTTGGGGCTTAGGAACGATTACAGCCCGTCAGATTTCTAAAGCGACGGATGATTTACAGGCCCAATTTGACTCGATTAGTAAGGGGAATTTAGAAGCCCGTGCCACGATTTATGCAGAAGATGAGTTTGGCAAAATGTCCGCCAAATTCAACCACATGGCGCAATTTATTCAAAATATTACTCGCGAAGCTCAACGCAAAGCCAAAGAACAGGAAGATGCTAGAGATGATTTACACCGTCAGGTGATTCGCCTCCTCGATGACGTGGAAGGGGCAGCCCGAGGCGACTTAACGGTAACGGCAGAAGTGACCGCTAACGTGCTGGGGGCGGTGGCAGATTCCTTTAACTTAACGATTCAAAATCTGCGGGAAATCGTGCTTCAGGTGAAACAAGCCGCCCGTCAGGTGAGTAAGGGGGCAACGGATAGTGCCACCTTCGCGAAGGATGTGGCGGGGGATGCGTTCCGACAAGCCGAAGAACTGGCAGCTACACTGAATTCGGTTCAGGTATTAACGGATTCGATTCAACGGGTGGCAGAAAGCGCCAGAGAGGCGGAAGAAGTGGCCCGTTCGGCGGCGGCGGTGGCGACTAAAGGGGGAGAAGCGGTACAAATGACCGTGGCGGGGATTTTGAAAATTCGGGAAACGGTAGCAGAAACCAGCCGAGAAGTCAAGCGGTTAGGGGAATCTTCTCAAGAAATTTCTAAGATTGTGGCGATTATTTCTCAAATCGCCTCGCGGACGAACTTACTGGCCCTCAACGCTAGTATTGAGGCAGCCCGGGCGGGAGATGCGGGGAAAGGGTTTGCGATCGTTGCCGATGAGGTGCGTCAGTTAGCGGATAAGTCGGCGAAGTCGTTAAAAGACATCGAACAAATCGTGATGCAAATCCAAAGCCAGACGAATACGGTTATGATGGCAATGTCCCAAGGACATCAACAGGTGATTGAAGGGACACGTTTGGCGGAACAAGCGAAACGGGCGCTTGATGACATTATTCAGGTGACGAACCGCATTGACGTCTTGGTGCGCTCGATTACGGCGGATACCGTTGAACAAAACGAAACCGCAAGGGCGGTGGCGCAGGTGATGCGGGCGGTTGAACACAGCGCCCAAGAAACCTCCCAAGAAGCGCAGGGGGTCTCCAGTGCCTTAACCAAGCTCGTGGGCGTGGCGCGAGACTTGCTCACCTCGGTGGAACGATTCCGCGTAGAAGCAACGGAGAAGAATTAAGAATTAAGAATTAAGAATTAAGAATTTTAGTCGGCTTTTTAGGAGGGATTCTGGGATCAGTAAGCATGGGGAGTCATAATCATTTAGTCGTTATTGAGAGTTGGAAGTCAATTCTTATAAATTTTAAACACTAACGATTGAATTAGGCTTTACTATCTTCTGATCAACCTTACAGGGATTACTGATTACTGTTTTTTAAAGATTAAGTTTACCCTAAAAAGTCGATTATAATTCTTAATTCTTAATTCTTAATTCTTAATTCTTAATTCTTAATTCTTAATTCTTTTATTATGCAATTAGAACAACAACAACGGATCATGGGGTATTTTATTGAGGAGGCGAAAGACCACCTCAATACGATTGAGCAGGGCTTGTTGAATTTGCAAGTCACCATTGACGATACGGAAATGCTCAATGAAGTGTTTCGGGCGGCGCACTCCGTTAAAGGGGGAGCGGCAATGTTGGGACTGAATAGTATTCAACAAACCGCACACCGATTAGAAGATAGTTTTAAAATCTTAAAAGAAAATCGTTTACCCCCCCAATATGTAGACCAACAATTAGAATCATTATTTCTACAAATTTTTGATACCTTACAAGCGCTAATTGATCAACTTTCGGGGCCCTATGGTTTAACAGAAGAAGCCGCCAGTGCGTTGTTACAAGATGTAGAACCTGTTTTTGAAGCCCTTAATTATCATATTAAAAACTTAGTTCAACAACATGGGGTTGGTGGAGGTTCAGATTTATCAGGAATGCGGGGAGGAGGTCGAGGCACAACGCCCCTCATCAATGTAACACCTCCTGTTCCTGTTGTTTCTGCGGATAAAGACGGGACGCAACCCGCCAGCAGTGCTAAAGATTTAGTCTTTCGGAGCGATATTCCTGAGCAACTGCGAGAAATGTTGCAACAGTTCAAACAGCCAGAAACATTGCAAACCCGTCAACGATTAGAGGCGATTTGTCAAAGTTTAGCGACCGCCGGAGAACTGTTTGATTTACCCCATTGGGTGACTTTAATTGAAACCGTTGAACAGGCGATTGCTAATCCGAATAATAGTTATCGGCAGATGGCTCCAGTTGTGATTAAATCGATTAAAGAAGCTGCCGAATTAGTGTTAATGGATCAAGAGACATCTATTATTGTTACCGACTCCATTAAAAGCTTATTACCCAAACCGATCGCCAACGCAGAAAAACAAGGGGATACAAAGAAAAAAACTGGAGTTGCTAAATCTCAAAAATCCAGTACAACGGGAGGACATCGGACACAGACAACGGCAAAATCGAATAGTTCCTCCACCCCAGCCGGAAGCCGTTCCAAACAACAGACACCCGGTAAAAAAGACGGTTCAACCGTTAAAGCGAAATCTGCAACCGGACAAGGGGTAAAGACAGCCGCCAGTATGTCCCCCCATGCTAAGGATAAAGCTACACCGTCTTCGTCTTCCCAATTGCCTAACTTAGGAAAGACCCAATGGTCAGACTCAGTGGGGAAAGAACCCCCTGCTCGAGTACATAACGGCCCAGAAATTACGGCAGAGGAGTATAACAGCCTCAGAGATTTATTTGAAGGCTTGGATGACTGGGAAGAACATGGCATTTCTCAGCAACCGGACACTCAAGCCCAGGTTTCCGTAACTGGATCAGACACCAGTGCGGATATTTTAGATTTGTTGGAAGCACCCGACCAACAACAAAGCCGGAATGGGGGATCGACTCAAGCTAAGACAGGACATAGAAAAACAACTAAAACCACTGCTGTTTCTGCCACCCAGGACAGTGATCCAGATGATTTGGCGTCTTTCTTTGACAGCTTGACAGAAGAGGAACCCCCAACGCCCAAAGCTCAACCCCAGATGGCTGAAACGATTCCAATGGAAGCACTCTCGGTGGAAGGAGTCGATGATTTCTTTGATGAACTGTTAACCATTAGTCCTCCTGATACTGCTCAGGAAGAAAAAACGATCCCCACGAAAAAACCTCCATTATCTCCCCCCGCTCCTCAGCAAGACGGTTTAACTTTGTTAGATGAGACATCTAGCTTAGATGAACTGTTTGATCAGTTTGAGTCCAATCAAACCGACGCTCAGGTTAGCACTTTGGCTTTAGAAGAGACAACCTTGTTAGAACCGCTAACTTTGGAGGAGGGAGATTGGTTTGAACAACTGTTGCAAACCGAAGCCGAGGATGATGATGTGATCAGTCACGCCTTCGTAGAGACGCGCCCAGGCGAAGCCATACCGAAGGTGATTGGCGCGTCTGTACCCAGCCACCAGTTAATCAATTCTCCCCCTGCACCAGTCGCTCTTGACGATGGTGGTGAGGCGGATTTATTCTCGGATTTAGACCAACTGTTGCAAGCGCCTGACCTTGTGGTTCCGCCTCAGACCCCAACAACTGTGGAGGTCAACGCTTACACTGCATCTTCCAAACACCAGGAGGATGATGTTGAGTTTAAAGAACTGGAACAGTTAATCGAGGAGACGCAACCGAGAACCCGTCCCGCAGCGCGACCGTTAGGACAGTTTACAAAAACGATTGCAGAACCGATTGTTAAGGTTCCGGTCAAACAACTAGATAACCTCAGTAATTTAATGGGGGAACTGGTGGTTAACCGGAATAGTTTGGAACAAGACCAAGAACGGATGCGGCAGTTCTTGGATAATTTGCTGCATCAAGTCTCATTACTAGGAGATGTTGGTCAACGAATGCAGGATTTCTATGAGCGATCGCTTTTAGAAATTTCTCTTTTATCAAATCGACGCAAACCGTTCTGGTTTACGGAAACGTCTCATAGCCATCATGATGACGATTCTAGTGGCGATCTCGACTCAACGGAACTTGATCGGTTTACCCCGTTCCATACGTTATCCCAAGAAATTATTGAATTAATTGTCCGGGTACGGGAATCTTCGGCGGATATTGAATTTTTAGTGGAAGAAGCCGATCAGGTGACTCGACAGTTACGCCAAATTTCAACGGCGTTACAGGAAGGGTTAACTCGCGCTCGTATGGAGCCGTTTGCGAGTGAGGCGGACGCGCTGAAACGTCCGGTACGGGATATTTCGATTAAGTGTGGCAAACAAGCGGAATTGTTTGTTGAAGGTCGAGATACCTTAATTGACAAAATGCTATTAGGGAAACTCCATGATCCGTTAATTCACTTGGTCAATAATGCAATTACTCACGGCATTGAACCAACGGAAGTACGGGTGGCGGCGGGTAAATCTCCGGTGGGACGGATTACAATTCGGGTGTTCCATCAAGGAAACCAAACGATTATTTCTGTTTCCGATGATGGCGGTGGCATTGATGTGAATCGGGTGAAAAATAAGGCGATTCAAAAAGGGATTATTACGCCGGAACAGGGGCAAAACATGACTAACCCTGAGATTTATGATCTGTTATTCTTGCCTAACTTTAGTACAAAAGATGTGGCGGACGAATATGCAGGTCGGGGTGTGGGAATGGATGTGGTGCGAACCAGTTTAACGGATATTCGCGGCACGATTACGACGGATTCGACCCTGGGGAAAGGCACAACGTTCACGATTCGCTTACCTTTGAATATGAGTATTTCAAGGGCGCTGTGTTGTATTAGCGATCGCGTGCGGATTGCCTTCCCGATGGATGGGGTGGAAGATATGATTGATGTTCCCCGTGAGCAGGTGAGAACGTTACCAGAGGGAACAAAGGCGCTGGAATGGCGGGGGACAATTTTACCGTTGCGTCATCTCCGAGAACTGCTAACCTATCAACGCCATTTAGGTCGGGGGAATGTCTATGGCGCGAATGCTGAGGAGGATATGATTTCTGTGATCGTCCTGCGGTCTTCTAATAGCTATTTGGCGGTGCAGGTGGATCAGGTGTTAATTGAACAGGAAATTGTGATTAAGCAATTAGAGGGGCCTGTTCCGAAGCCGATTGGAATTGCGGGGGCGACGGTGCTGGGGGATGGTCAAATTGTGGCGATCGCCGATGTGCTAGAGTTGATTGACTTGGCGATGGGTCGGATTCGCAAGGATGCGGCGGGTAAGATCTGGAATACAGATACGCCTTCAGCAGAACCGCCTCAACAGAAATCTGAACCGACAGTTCTGATTGTCGATGATTCGATTACGGTGCGATCGCTGCTTTCGATTACCTTTGAAAAATCCGGTTATCGGGTGGAAGAAGCACGGGATGGGAAGGAAGCTTGGGAAAAACTCAAATCCGGTTTACCCTGCGATATCGTGTTCTGCGATATTGAAATGCCTCGCATGGATGGGTTGGAATTGTTATCTCGGATGCAGAAAGATCCGGTATTAACGGATTTACCGATCGCGATGTTAACGTCAAGGGGTGCCGATCGTCACCGTCAAATGGCGTTTAATTTAGGCGCAAGAGGTTACTTTACCAAACCCTATTTAGAGGAGCAATTATTAGAAGCGGCAGGACGAATGTTAAAGGGTGAAGTGGTTGGAAATACGGTAATCAGTAATCAGTAATCAGTAATCAGTAATCAGTAATCAGTAATCAGTGCAAGAGTAATCAGTAGACAGTTGAAAGTAGAGCGTGATCCAATGGTTAATCCTTGACAAGTGATCAGATTAGCTTCCCACTCAAAACCAATCACTCTTACACTAATAACTGCCTAACTGACTACTGTTTTACTGACTACTGATTACTGATTACTGATTACTGATTACTGATTACTGATTACTGATTACTGATTACTGATTAAAGTCGTTCTAGTAATTGTTTTTTCTTGGCTTGAAACTCTTCTTCTGTTAGAATTCCTTGATCTCGGAGTTTTCCTAACTGTTCAATAGCTTGATAGATATTCCCCGCTTCATTTTTTTCTTTTTCTAAATCAGAAACATAGGATTTGCCCCGTTCAAAGGCACTTTCGTAGGCGGTTCTAAGTTGGTCTTCAACGAAATTATTTAATGTGCCTGAGCTAGAAAAATGATTAATGGCGACCTGTCCCACCGCATAAGTTGAAGCACCAGAGGTCAAGGACATGGTTGCACCGCCTAAGATGGTTCCAATACCGGGTAGCGCTTTCACTAAACTTGCCCCTAAACGGGCAATGGTTGTACCCGTTAAGGCAGAAACAAACGCTTTTCCTGTACTTTGTGAATAGTCAACGCCGTACAAACGAGCTAATTGCTGTAACATTTCTAATTGAATCGCCGTTACCGCCGCAAAATCAACCAATGGTAAGGGAATTAAACCTCCTCCCATAGCCCAGAGAACGTGAGTACGAATAATGGCTTCGGCTTTAGCTCTTTGACTCATTTTGACCACCTGATTAAGTTAGAAAGTGTAATCCTTGGGCGCAAGTTAAGTTTTTACAGTCTATCTAGTACATAGAAAATCGGATTGTTTGAAAGCTTTGTTTGCAGTGGGGTCAGCTAATCCTTTAGATTATCAAGTTTAATCCCCTGACAAGCGCGTCTATGCACCTATTTTCAGCAAACCATTGCTCGTTCTCTCTGTCTAGTCGCTTATTTGAGTGACACTCATTCGAGGGAACTCATTAACGCAACGCTATTTTTAGTATAATCGATTCAATAATTTGGCAATAGTAATGGCTCAAATTCAAATTGAAAATTTACCTAACGACTTTAACTGACGATAAAGCTAAGATTAGTTAGAGTATAAATGCTTAGAATATGACACAAATTACGACGACTGAATTACCTCAAACTCTACAAACTTTATTGATAGAGGTTGAACGGACTAAAACACCTCTAACCGTTATTCATGACGGAAAGCCATTAGTCATTATTTATCCAGCTACCAACACCCTACGCCCTGCTTTTGGTACGATGAAAGGAAGTGGTGAAATTTTAGGAGATTTAATGGCTCCTGTAGATGAACCCTGGGGGTTCTAGAGTGAAACTTTTACTTGATACCCACATTCGACCGATTTATTGCAGCTACAGCTATTCACTATGGGTTAATATTAGCTACAGTTGATGCTAATCTTATAAGCAATTCATCACTACGAACGTTTAGTTAAATACTATTATAGATTGGTGTATGTGAGAGGACAGAGAAACCGGGTTTCTTAACATGAATCTTGGCTAAGAGGCAAAAGTTTTGTGAGAAACCCGGTTTCTGGGGGTGAGTGGGAGTGCGATCTTGCTATAAAAAGCTAACGAGGTTTCTGTTTACCCCCAAAAAGTTTATATACTCCGTATCCAATAGCTGCTGCCGCTGCAAC
>JBMDYE010000058.1:0-21988 GCA_048595135.1 Planktothrix sp.
TTATGAACAGTTTGATTTAGCAAAACGCGATCGCACGTTTATTCATCCCCTTTATTTTCATTATAATGAACAAGATTGTTATGCCACTTCTAATGGGTATCTGATTGAAATGTCCTATGTGGAAGAATTTGAACCGTTAGAGGAAGTTTACTTAGAGGATTTAGAATGGCGAATTGCTTTACCTTCTAATACAAACCGTCAAAAAGTTTTAGAAATTTCTCCGATTGGTCTTCCCTTTGAAGAACAAGAAGAAGATGGAGAAAAAGTTGCTGTTTTTAAGTTTAACCCCCTTACTTCTCAAGAGCGTTTAATTTTTGGTTGGAAAGCGTTATTAGAAGTTCGCAGTATTAAATATCAATTGCATCCGCGTCAAGTGGAACGGTTAGAAGAACTTCCCCCTGGTTTTGCAGAAAAATATTTAATTGATGATGGTCATTTAGCAATGGAGACCCCCATTGTTAAAGAATCGGCTCAATCTGCGATTCGCAATGAAACAAATTTCTTAAGAAAATTATTAAGTATTAGGAATTTTGTTTATGATCAATTGTCTTATAGTCTCACCTCGAAAATCGAAAATCCTGATGTTGTTCTCAAGCGGGGGGTGGGTTCCTGTGGTGAATATGTAGGGGTTTTATTAGCTTTAGCAAGATTAAATGGCATTGCTTGTCGAACCATTGGCCGTTACAAATGTCCGGCTTTTCCTGATCGGTTTGGCGTTCCTTTAGAACCGGAATATAATCACGTTTGGTTAGAATTTTATATCCCTGGTTTTGGTTGGGTTCCGATGGAATCTAATCCTGATGATATTAACGAAGGTGGGCCTTATCCGTTGCGCTTTTTCATGGGATTAGCTTGGTATCATATTGAAATTGGCAAAGGCATTCGCTTTCAAACTTTGACCACTCAAGGAGCTATGATTGACCGTGAAAAAGTCTCCGTTGGAACCTTAGCCATTAATCATGTTCGGTTTACTATTTTAGATGAATTACCTGGGTAAGAATTAAGAATTAAGAGACTCAAGTAGCGTCCTGAGTAGGGGCGAAGCACTCGGGCAGAAATTTAGGATAAAAACCGATAAGTTACCTACCGAATGCTTCGCCCCTACGGGTGACTGGTGACTGATAACTGGTAACTGGTGACTGTAAAACTGATTTTTGTTAAAATAAAGAAAAAGTGTTTTTTGAACTGAAGTTAACAACAAAAGGAGTCGAATAATATGGAAGTGCTACAGGAATTATCGGTGATTGATATTCTAATCATTATTGCTTTTGGATTACTGATTGTTTTTACTGGAGGTGTGGCTTATTTGACGGCCGCTGAATGGCGCGATCGCAGACGCAGAGAACGAGAAAAACGTCAACGTTAAATTAATTTAAGGGTGGTGAAATAACCCCCCTTAATTAAATAAATGAATCTCTAAATAAACAATTAAAAGATAAGAAATTAACCAGATTAATAAACTTAATTTTAAAGAATGATCTTGTAATAAAATTCGGCTGGGTTCTTCTCCATCCGCTAAAACCGTAACTAACCATTTATAGTGCATTACCCCATAATAAACAATGGGAACTGTCACCACTAAAGAGGGGTTTTTTCCTGATGTAATCGTAAATAAAGCATAGCACATAATGGTCATGGTTGCCGTACTATTTAACAAAGAATCCAGATAAGGTAAGGTATATTGAGACAAAACAGGTCGTTGTTGATTCGTTTTTCCCCGTTGATAAAATAATTGCAAGTAAGATTGATTTAAACTCGGTTCTTCAGAATAATTTTCTAAGGATAACTCTTGATTGATTTGATGATTTAATAACGATAAAAGTTCAGATCGACGTTTGGCAAACCCTAAAAATAAGGTCAGAAAAAACGTACACAAAACGATCCAAGCGGTCGGCATATCTCCCAAGGCATAAATTCCCGCTAACAGTCGTAATACAAACCCAAAGGCAATACAATTAACATCAAATAACGGTAAATTTTTGAGTTTGAGGCTATAAGCAATATTATTAATGGCATACAGGACAACACAAATTAATGTTGCAATTCCGAGAGAATCGGCGGCGAATAGAGAAACGGTTGTTAAAAATAAAGCGATCGCATATCCGATTTTTATACTAATTTTGCCACTCGCAATAGGACGATATTTTTTTTGAGGATGGAGGCGATCGCGATCGCGATCTTGAATATCATTAAAAATATAAACGGCTGATGCCATTGCCGAAAAAATAATGACCGTTAAAATAGATAATAGAATGGCGTGAGGTTGGAGTAATCTTCCCCCAAAAATTAATCCGGCTAAACAAAACCCATTTTTCGTCCATTGATGGGGACGGAGTAACTGAATAAAAGGATAGATCTCAGATGTATTTTGATCCTTAACTTCAGGTTTCAATTTCGTAGGAACCGGATCAGAATTCAAGTAATCTGGAATTGAATCTTTCATGTTCTCCCCACCCCAAAATCATACACCATCAAATTGAACTTATTTTAAAGGAGAATGGGACATAATAATAATTCCCGTTACAATGACTCCCATTCCTACGATTTGATTTAAACTTAAGCGTTCTCCTAATAAAAAACTTCCCCCGACCGCCACCAAACTAAAGCCAATGGCGGCAAAAATCGGATAAGCAACGGATACGGGAAGTTGATCTAAGGCTTTTGCAAACACAATTAAGTTAATTCCATAAACCATCACCGCAGCCATAAACCAAGGCGAAAATAATAAAGACATTAACCCTGGGTCTGGTGCTTCTAATCGAGATTTTTTTAACAGGATATTCCCTAAACAAGAATTAAATGAAGCAATGATCAATAATCCCCAAGCCACCCAAGTTGTATTCATCATATTATCAAAAATTAATGTATTTCTCTCGTTGCTAGGTTCTACCTAGCAATGACTCGTTGCAGGCTCCGCCTGCGGTAAAATTGAGGCAAAGCCTCTTTGTTGCATTCCCAGGTGGAACCTGGAAACGAGGGGAATAGGAGAAATTAAGACATTTGTTTTAATAACCAAAGTAATTTTTCTTTCACAGGACGACGATGAGCAGAACCCGCTTTTTCTGCTTGAATTTTATCATAATTTTGTCTAAACCAATCATAACTTTCTTGGAACATTTCATCGTTAGAATATTTAGGTTTCCAACCCAGTTTTAATAAGGGTTCCACATCAAAATAAAACTCTTTATGATAGGTTAAATAATGCCAAGGAGCTAAGGGACTTAACCCAACCCAATCTAATAATTGTAAGGTTCCAATGGTTAATCCAGTGGGTAAACTTTTAACCTGGGAGGATGTCCCCGCATAGTGAATTAAATGTTCTAATCCTTCTCGCAGCGTTCCAAATCGATTGGTTCCCACATTATAAATCCCCGGTTGACCTAAATCTAAGGCTAATAAATAAGCATCCATTAAATCATGAGCATGAACAAACTGAAATTGAACATCCCCACTCCCAATTACATAGACATTTTTTCCTTCTTGTATCCATTCAAATAATATTTGAAAAATTCCTAACCTTCCTTCTCCTAAAATTGTGCGAGGACGAATCACAATTAACGGTAAACCTGTGGTCTCACAAACGTTTCTAACCGCTAATTCTCCTGCTAATTTGGCTTTTCCATAAATTTCGATCGCCTTTGGGTGAGTGTCATTTGTAATCGGACATTTTGCATCTCCAAATAAGGCACTCGAACTCATGTGAATAAAACTTTTTACCCCTGCTTCCGCCGCTTCTTCGGCTGCAATTTTACTTCCTTCGACGTTGACTTCCCAGAATTTATTACCCGATTTTGTTAAAGGTACTAATGCTACATTATGATGAACAATATCAACGCCTTGCATCGCTTTTGCAACGCTATTGCGATCGCGAATATCACAGTTAATAAATTCAATCTCTGAAGGTCGCGTGGGATCTTCCCAAATATCTAATATTTTAACTGTTTCTCCCCGTTCCCATAACCTCCGAGCAATTAAATTCCCTAAAAATCCTGATCCTCCCGTCACTAAATGTTTCATGAATTTTTACTGATTCTCCATCGAGACCACCTGCCCAAATCATAAACTAAAGCGATCGCTTCGTAAAGCAGATGAGCAGGTAAATAATGATAAAACCAAAGGCGAGGCGGCATTTTTCGATCTATCACTTCTGGCGAGGAGGCGATAATAGCTTTAATTTGATAATCACAAAATTGAAACATTAACTGGCTTCTGAGTGCATGGGGTTTATTACAATATAAAATCACTTCTTCTAACGGCCATTGTCCTTGTTCTTCTAGCCATTTTCTTAATAATCTGGCATTATCAAACGTATCTAAATAACTATTCCGAATAATTTCAGGCACAATTACCGTTAATTCAGGACGATGAAAGCGCAGATATTGAGCGGCATAATCTTCTTCTGATAACGGACAATCAAAAGGATTCCCAGGGGAAATAAACACTTTTTCATGATCTTTGACTCGGTTAATCACTTCTTTTAAAACTGCCTCAAAATGATTCGATAAAAAATAAGATTCTGCGTATTCTTCCCGAAACACTAACCCTTCTGTTACAATAATATGAGCTACCATTGTTAATTTAATCCTCCATAATTTTCAAATACCCATTTTAAACTGCGTCGCATTCCTTCTTCTAAACTCATCATTGGATTATACCCTAATTCTCGTTTTGCTTTAGCAATGGAACAAGCAATGGTTTTATTCATTTCTGATAACACATGAATTTTCTGTTGATAAAATCCGAAGGCTTGAATGGTTTGATCTGCGATTAATGCAACTTCACTGGTTATACTGGGTAATTTTAATCGTTTATGGGTACATTTTTGGTTAAATTCTTGTTCTAATAACTGTTCTATGGTATCGATAATCTTATTCATAGAATAGGGATTTTGATCGGCGATCCAATACGTTTGATTTTTGGCATTTTCTGTAATGGCAGCTAATATTAATCCTTGACAAAGATTATCAATATAAGCCATCGATCTTAAATTATTCCCATCTCCAACAATTGGCACTTTCCCATCCCGAATCATTTTAAAAAATAACGTTTGACGTTGGGGTTGTTGGGGGCCATAGAACCAAGGAGGACGAATGACAACGGTTTCAATTTCTCTTTGTTGTTGATAATCTTTTATGGCTAATTCCATTAACATTTTTGATTTTCCATAGTTCATATAGGGATGGTAAGGAGAGGTTTCATCAAATAAATGATCAGGATGGGGATTACACCCACAGGGAGAATTAGAAGAAACAATAACGGCGCGTTTAATATTATTTTTAATGGCAGAATTTAATAAATTTTTTGTTCCTTCAACGTTAATTTGATAAAATTCAGAAACTCTTTTTGGGTGAATAATTCCAGCCGTATGAAATACAATTGAATTTTCAGCATTTTCACAGAAGCGATCGCAATCATCAGGATTTCTTAAATCTCCCTCTATAATTTCAATTTGTTCTGAAAGTTGTTGCAATTTTTTTATGTCTTGATTCGGTAAAACCAAACATCTAATCTTTAAATTCCGTTGAGGTTGACTCAAGGGTTCAAAATCCGGTAATCCTTTAACTAACGTTTCAACTAACCGAATTCCTAACCAACCTAATGCACCTGTTACTAAAATTAAATCTGTCTGAAATTCCATATTTTATCGAGATTAAAGCGAACTTAAAAATTGTAGAGCATTTCGATAGGCGATCGCCATAATTGAACCTTGAGGATTAACTCCTGGTGCGGTACATAATAAACTCCCATCCGCAATATATAAATTATCATATCCATGCACTTTTCCAAAGGAATCAACCGCGCATTTTTGTAGATTTTCTCCCATGGGACAGGATGAAAATACATGAACCGTCATTAAATTAGTTTGGGAAGGCGGCAGTTTTTCAGGAATTTTTTGAATGTCTTGGGGATCAGTTAAGGGAGCATAATTAGAAAGACTAGGATATAATACGTTTGCCTTTGCTTCAAATAATAACTGCGAGAGTTTTTGTAATCCTTCTGATAAATCTTTTAAGTCTTTTGACGTTAACCGATATTGAACCAACGGATCATGATAAAACGGTAAATTTCTAACAGTTCCCGACCCTTCCCCTGTAATCATGGCATAATAAATTGCCATATTTTGCCAATTTGTTTTAACTTCTTCAGTAAAGTTCGGATGATCGGTCATGGCGACTGCTAAATAGGGAGGAGAACTAATGGAACATCCAAAGCTAAATCGAGGGGAAAATTCTTTAACTTGATGCACAGGAACCCCCATATTAATATTATTAACTTCTTCCTCAAATTGAGCAATAATTTTAACAGTCGGGTGCAGTTGTAAAGAATTACCAATATTATTTTTAATGCCACTTCGTCTTAATAATGCAGGAGTTTGAATCGCCCCACAACAAACAAACACCGTTTCTGCTTGAATTTCAATAACAGATAGGGGAGATTGACAATTTCCTTTTAATATCCAATTTTTTCCATTTTGATGTAATGTATTAATCCGCGTTTCAGCTAATAATTTACACCCCGATTTTAACGCTCTGGGAATAAAGGTTTTCGTCATAGATTGTTTAGTTCCTGTATTTTCTTCATAACGAAACCAACGGGGAACTTCTAAAGATTGCCACCCCAAACGTACTGCACCTTCGTGTAATTTTAATGATGCTGCTGGGGGGTTTCCGGGTAACAAACAAACGTTAACCGCTTGTTCGCACACTTCAAAATAAGGGAATAAATCTTTTTCGGTTAACCCTTGAACGTCAAATTCCGTTTGCCATTTTTCTAAAATTTCTGGTGGAGTACGATGATATAATCCGCTATTAATTTCGCTTCCTCCTCCCACACAGCGACCTTCTACATATTGAATTTTCGGTTTTCCAAACGCCGCCGTTAACCCGCCATTGCGATATTTTTGACTCATTTCTTCTAAGGAAAATGGCGCACAGGATTCTAAGGGTAAATTTGCCCCTTCTTCGATGAGTAAAACATCCCGTCCCGCTTCTGCTAATAAACAAGCAGTAATCGCACCTCCTGGGCCAGAACCAATCACCGCAATTTCACACTTTATTGATGAAATTCCCAACATAACACCACCAAACTTTCATAAAATTTAATTAAATCTCGGCACACCGTCAATGATGACATTTTCCAAGTTTCAACTTGTTGTAGTCTCAGGGAAGCGGGTTGACAGTGAAATAATTTTTTAGCCTTAAAAATTCCGGCAATATCAAAAATTAGGGTTAAAATGAAAAAAGGAAATTTGAGATAATCGGGCATTTTTTGATATTGGCTGAGGACAAACTGCACCACTTGATTATGAGGAAAATTTTCAGACTCTTCATCGTTTTGATACCGCAATTCAATGATAGAATAGCAGAGGGCTGAAGCAGTAGACGTAAACAGCCAATCAATCATAAGTTCAAGGGGATTGAGCAAACGAATCTTTCAATTGTAGGATGTTTTAACCTCAAAAATACCGTAATATCATTTATAATTGAGCGCAATCGCAGGGGGAAAAACCCGGTTTCTCGTCTGGATTTAAACCGACAAGCTTGATTGTTTGTTCAGAAACCGGGTTTTTGCGGAAGTTGTAATACTCTTGAAACGCTCTCAAATCTAAACGTAACTTTTAGGCAAATTGTTATTGTAATGAGTGGAAATCATGACATTATTCTAATCGGTGGCGGTTTAATGGGGTTATCCCTAGCCGTTGAGTTAAAATTACGCGGCGCAACGGTTACAGTTTTAAGTCGGGATAGCCAAGAAGCGGCGGGTTTTGTAGCGGCGGGAATGTTGGCGCCGCAAGCAGAACAAATCCCCCCTGGCGCTATGCTGGAGTTATGCTTGCGGAGTCGTGGGTTATATCCCGACTGGACAAGAAAGCTGGAAGAAATCACGGGAATTGATCCGGGGTATTGGCCCTGTGGCATTCTCGCGCCTGTTTATAACGATGATTGTAACAATGTTTTCACCGGGGAAACGTGGTTAGACCGAGACGAAATTTTGCAACAGCAACCGGGTTTAGGGGATGAAGTGGTTGGGGGTTGGTGGTATCCCCAGGATGGACAAGTGGATAATCGTCGCCAACTGATGAAGGCGTTAAGAATGGCGGCGCAGGATTTAGGAGTAGAAATTCGAGAAAACGTAACCGTTGAACAGATCATTTCTAATCAAGATACCGTTACAGAAATTCAAACGAATCAGGGAATTTTTACGGCATCTCATTATATTTTAACATCCGGTGCTTGGTCAGGTCAACTGTTAAATATTCCGGTCTTTCCGAGAAAGGGACAAATGTTATCGGTGCGGGTTTCGGGAACAATTGATCCGTTACCGTTGAAACAAGTTTTATTCGGTTCAAATATTTATATTGTTCCCCGTCGAGATGGGTTAATTGTGATTGGCGCAACGTCAGAAAATGTCGGGTTTACAGAAGGATTAACGCCGAATGGAATTCAACAATTACTTTCAGAAGCGATTCGGTTATATCCCCTTTTAAAAGAGTTTCCCATCCAAGAATTTTGGTGGGGATATCGACCCGCAACACCCGATACTAATCCAATTTTAGGGTTAAGTTCCTACCAGAATTTAACCTTAGCCGTGGGTCATTATCGCAATGGCGTATTATTAGCACCGATTACGGCTCAATTAATTAGTCATTGGGTGTTAGAGAAACAATTTGATCCGTTATTAACTCATTTCCGTTGGGATCGATTTGAATAAAGTCCCGTAGAAACTCAAAAACCCGGTTTCTCCGATCAACCGGGTTTTTTACCTGCACACTGCTATCAATTTAAAGTGAAATTTCCAAGACTTTTAGATGTTTTAAACTGGGAAACGGAATCAGGATTTATTAGCCAGTGGACATTATCAACGCTGGCGGGATTTTTAGTCAGTTTAATTTGGATAGAAATTGGGGAAAGACCGGATTTAAGCAGTTTAGATGGCGCCATTGGTGGATTCATGATTAGTCTGGCTCAATGGTTTATTCTCAAAGACCATATTCCCCACCCGTGGCGATGGATTTTTGTCAATGTTTTAACCTGGACAATCATCGGATTTACGAATATTGGGGTTTTGGGTTGGGTGGCGCCTCGCACAGTTAACTTAACCCCCCGCATCGTTTATGGGGTGATAGAAGGGATTAAAATGGGTACTTGTTTGGGTTTAGGACAATGGTGCGTTTTAAGAACGGAAGTCTTTAAACCCTGGCGTTGGATCATCGCCAGTATCTTGTCTTGGGGGGTCGCTTTGCCCATTGCTTGGATGGTTGGAGGAATTCTGCGACAAACAACCGGATTCTTTTTAGGGGATGTGATCGGTTTAGTAGTTGGTTGGACAATCATCGGCTTGATGACAGGGGTTGCGTTAATGCGGTTACTCTGGTATCCCGTTCGGTTGGACAACTGGTAACGCCATTGACCGCTTGCGAATATCCGCTTCTGTCTCGTCGTCATCCTCACTGGAAAATATCTGTTCATCAGACAGAGGTAAGGATAATAAATCTGCCGGATACAAGGTGGGTTTGCTCTCAAACTCGTTCGCCTGCGTCCGTTCTGCTGGTGAGGGTTGAATATTCAACAGAATTCTAGGGCCAGACATTGCTAAATGAATCAGTTGTCCATCAACAAGCGGAACTTCCGTAATCGGTTGCCCATCAATATACGTTCCATTAATCCCTAAATTGACGACCACCCAGGTATGATCTTGGTGTCGAATTTCAACATGATATCGAGACACAACTGCACTGTACAAAACCACGTGATTCTTGAGGGAGCGACCGATCCGAATCACATCGTCTTGTGTGAATGTCCAACTACGGACAGGAATGGATTGCAAGGGATGTAACAATGTCAGTGTAATCACATTGGCAAAATTAAACAAACAGTAGCTCACCCAAGAACTATTTTAAGGGGGAATCTTCAGATTTTGGACATTATTCCTGACCGCCCTGATGTTCTAGGAGAGTTGAAAAATAAATGAGACTAAATCTCCTTTGCCTAAAGAAATGCGATCGCCCGGTCGTAACCGATGACGATTTCCTTTAGGAAGAGGAATATTGTTAATATAAGTGCCATTAGAACTGCCCACATCTTCAATATAATAGGCATCCGGCTCCACCCGAATATCGGCATGGGTACGAGAGACAATCTCAGAATTAGGAAATCCTGACACATCCACATCCGGTGGCACTAAATCATTGGGTTTTCCCAGATGAATCACCGATAGATTTTGGGGTAATTCAATCAGGGCTTGGGTTTGCACATGAAGCAACCGTCCTGACTGCTGTTGCAACTGCGTCGCCGAAGCTCTGGGAGTCCCCGGAATACTGGTTGCTATACTCCCCAGCGTTACAGTCGGATCAGAAACGGGGGGGACAGTGGGTGCCTCGTTGACGACCGGAGCAGATTTTTCTAAATTAAAGGGTGAACTCGCCATTGGTTCCGGTGGAACCGCTACCTCAGATGGAGACGGAGGAGCCACTTGAGTCGGAATCAACGCTTCCGGCTCATTCGGGTTGCCAACGGTGGACGTGGGTTGTAAATTAGAACCACATTGACCACAAAAAGCCGCATCCGTTTGTACTGTTGCGCCACAATTCGGGCAACTCGTCAGGGAAGGTAACGGCGTATAACAAGCTTCGCACTGGGTCGCGCCTTCTGGGTTTTGGTAATTGCAATTCGGACAAACAACCATGATTGAATGAGTTCGATTGTAAATTAATTTTAGGAATCAGAAGATGAATAAGGGGGTTTCCCCTTCAGGGCTGTTCCACTCTCGGAAAGAAACAGAAAAATCAGATCGGATTTGTTTGCGAGATCCTCCTTTCAGAATCCCAGATCAACGTTAAAATCTAGGTGCGATCGCGACGGCCGTTGCCTCGTTGCCTCTTGTTTTTCAGAAAAAATATTAACTATTATCAACTTAATCGAATCTGAGCCAAAAATCAAGAAGGATCAGCACTTTTCAGGAAAAAGGCTTTGCCGATTGCTGATTCTGAACCCATTAAAATTTGTTGAGTGACGTTAAGGAGAAAAACCACGAACAACTGCTCTCAATTCTGGTAATAATGAAAAATTAATCTCATCCGTTTCCAACTTTGTTACTCCTGGCGGTCAAACTTACCAGTTCCCATCAATTCTCTGGGGGGAAGGCACATTTCGATTCTACTCTATCTTTTAATAATTCAACATTCAATATCATCTTATTCTTTCATCCGGCTACTAAAAATAACCGATCAGGATTATAATTAGTCAGGCTATTGTCTGAACGATAACGAATGAAGATGAACAACTTTATTGACTTATTTTGTGGAGCGGGTGGAATGTCCTGTGGATTAGAAATGGCAGGATTAAACTGTTTATTAGGAATTGATTTTAATCAACCCTCCCTAGAAACCTTTCAAGCGAATCATCAAAATTCTCAAACAATTTTAGGAGATTTACGAGAAATCTCGATTAAATCAATTCAAGATGCTATTGGTAACCAGACGGTTGATTTAATTTGTGGGGGGCCACCTTGTCAAGGATTTTCAACTATTGGCGCCAATGATAAAAAAGATCACCGTAATTTTCTCTTTTTTGAATTTTTGCGGATAGTCGAAGCTTTCCAGCCTAACTTTATTATTATGGAAAACGTTACGGGTTTATTAGCGAGACGAAATGAAAGTACATTAAGTTTAATTATTAATAGCTTTAACCAATTAGGGTATACGGTGGATGTTAGGGTATTATCAGCCCATCATTATGGTGTTCCTCAAGCCCGAAGACGAACAATTTTATTAGGAAATCGCTTTGGAGTCAGTAACCTTTATCCTGAACAAAAATTTAAAGATTCTGAGCATGATCCTAATCCTTTGCCGTTACCGCATACAGTTGGTTGGGCGTTTAATACCTTATTAGAGTTTGAAGGAAAAACTTTTAATCATCATTTAGAAACTGCCCAAATTAAAAATGAATTAGAGCGAGAAAGAATTCATTATATTCCAGAAGGTAAAGGCATTCGTTATGAACGAGATCAATTCGCTTATCTGCCCCCTCATTTATGGTTTGAAGTAGATTGGAAAAATATTCGAGAAGAACGGTTTCGAGAAACGAAGTTAAAACGTTTATATCGGTATCATTATTCAGGTACAATTAATACCAATAAAACCAGTTATTATCATCCGACAGAAGATCGTTATCTCACCCCCAGAGAAGCAGCAGCAATACAATCTTTTCCACCTAATTATATTTTTTATGGGACGTTATCCCAACAATGGCAACAAATTGGAAATGCAGTTCCTCCCTTATTAGCCGCAGCAGTGGGAAAAGCCATTTTAAAGCTAGATATGCTAAAAGATCAGTTAGAAAAAAATTATTTTATCCCGGATCTTTACAAAGCTCGTTCTCAAGCATTTAGTTATAAATAAATATACAAACGGTCATATTGGTATGAATTTTAAAATTAAACCTTGTCGGGGTGAGGCGCGCCTCGCCACTACAAGATTTGGGTGATTTTATAATAAAAAATGTGATGGCGTAGCCGTCTGCGGGTATTGCATCTTCCCTATTTCAATCATTCAACCTTCAATGTCATCCTGAGCGGAACGAAGTGAAGCGAAGGATCTCAAGGCGGATTGACTTATCGCTTAAATTTCAGTGAGATGCTTCACGACGCGATCGCTTCGTTCAGCATGACATATATTATCCGAATTAAGGTTTAAACGGTAAACTTTGCCGCAATACTGCTGCTGTCACACTCCTTAACACCATTGACGTCCCCAACTGCGATAGGCTAGATCAAGTGACTTTAATTTGCTTGTATTTTTCTTTAATATGTCTGTATCTGCCCCGACTCGTACCGTTCGCATTGCCTCACGCAAAAGCCAACTCGCCTTAGTACAAACTTATTGGGTACAGGGAGAACTCCAGAAACACTTCCCCGATATCACTTTTGAAGTGCAAACCATGTCCACCCAAGGCGATAAAATCCTCGATGTCGCCCTAGCCAAAATTGGCGATAAAGGACTGTTTACCAAAGAATTAGAAGTCGGGATGCTCAACGGTGACAGCGATATTGCCGTTCACTCCCTCAAAGATTTACCGACGCGACTGCCGGAAGGATTAATGTTAGGCTGTGTTACAGAACGGGAAGATCCCGCCGACGCCTTAGTGGTTCATGAACAACACAAAGACAAACAACTCGACACCCTTCCGAAAGGTGCTGTGGTTGGCACTTCTTCCCTGCGGAGACTCGCCCAACTTAGACATCATTATCCCCATTTAGAATTTAAGGATATTCGCGGCAACCTGAATACTCGTCTGCAAAAATTAGACAATGGAGAGTATGATGCCATTATTCTAGCGGTTGCTGGATTAACCCGTTTAGAAATGAGCGATCGCATCCATCAAGTCATCCCTTCTGAAATTTCCCTCCACGCCGTCGGACAAGGCGCTTTGGGAATTGAATGTCGAGACGGCGACCAAGATATTCTCGATATTATTAAAGTCCTCGAACACACCCCCACCGCCCAACGCTGCTATGCAGAACGCGCCTTTTTACGGGAGTTAGAAGGCGGTTGTCAAGTTCCCATCGGCGTCAATACCAGTATTGACGGCGACCAACTCACCTTAAAAGGAATGGTAGCCAGTCTCGATGGTCAACAGTTAATTAAAGATACCGTGACCGGAAATGCAACGGATGCTGAACAGTTAGGTATTCAACTCGCCCACAAACTGAAAGACCAAGGCGCCCAAGAAATATTAAATAAAATCTTTGCTGAAATTCAGCGTAGTTAGGCGTGAAAGAGGTTAGGTGTTGATGGGAACTTAAGTTCCAGTTAGTGATAGCAGCCGCCACAACAGTAGGGGCGGGGTTTTCCCGCCCTACCAATGACTCCTACTATCAAATTAACTTCAACCCCAGGTTTATCAATATCTAACTCTTATTTTCAACCTAAACCAATGCCTGAATATCCAGAAAACTTTAAAACCGCTTTAAAATTTACCTTGAAATGGGAAGGCGGCGCAGGTGATCCTAGAGATTTAGCGGGTACCGTTAATTATGGAATTTCTCAAGGGACTTATGACATTTATTTACGTCGTAAAAACTTACCCTCTAAATCGGTTTTACAAATTACTCCTGCTGAAGTCGAAGAAGTCTATTATGAACAATTTTGGAAACCCTGTTTAGCAGATTCCATGATTTTACCCTTAGCAGTGGTTCATTTTGATACGGCAGTTAATTTTAGTGTCCGAGGCAGTTTAGAATTTTTACAAGAAGCCATTGGTGGGTTAACCGTTGATGGAAATTTCGGCCCCCGTTCAAAAGCGGCATTAGAAAAAGCCAATAATTTACAAACCGCCCAACGCTATTGTCAGTCCCGAATTGATTATCGTCGTCAACGGGTAAAAGCTAACCCCAGTCAAGAAATTTTCTTAGATGGATGGTTAAGACGAGATCAAGATTTAATGCGGTATGTGAATGAATTAGGAAACGTGACACCCCCCCAACCGCCCGTCATCGAACCACCGAAACCAACACCCATTCGTCAAGATGAAATCGTGAGTAAAATTGAGCAAGCAATTCGGTTATTACAAGAAGCCGTTGATTTAATGAAAAAATAACTCGTAGGATGGGCTTTGCCCATCTTTTTTGATCCTAATTCTCCTTAATTTTAAAGCTCTAAAAAGCTAACTAAGGTTGAGGAGATAAACCATATAACGCAATAATTAATAAGGGGGTAGAAATCGTTAAAATGACAGTCAAAGGAGCGCCAACCCGGGTAAAATCAAAGAATTTATAACCTCCAGGACTGTAAACCATAGTATTCGTTTGATAACCAATCGGGGTCATATAACTATTAGAAGAAGCAAAGGTCACAGCATACATAAACGCATAGGGATTTAAACTTAATAAAGTCGCCACTTTCACCGCAATCGGCAACATTAAAACAACAGTCGCATTATTAGAAAGAATTTCCGTGAGCAGACAAGTCACAATATAGAAAAATAACAAAATCCAATAACCAGATAAATGACCTCCTAGTGCGACTAAATTATCGGCTAACCATTGAGTGGCGCCGGATTGATCCATTGCAATTCCTAATGGAATCAAACCCGCTAATAGAAAAATCACATCCCAACGCACAGCGCCATAAATTTCTCCCGGTTTCAAACATCCTGTTATCACCATTAAAATCACCCCCGCTAAGGAACTGACTAAAATAGGGATTAAATCAAACGCTGCAAAAATAATCACACCAATCGTAATGCTTAAAGCAATCCAGGCTTTATCTTGTCGCAGAGTTTCCACATCCCGTTCTTCTAAAACTAATAGTTCCCTTGTGGTTTGTAACCCGATAAAACTTTGTTTTGGCCCTTGCAGTAATAATAAATCCCCAAATCTTAACCGAACTTTTCCTAAGCGTCCTTGAACTAATTCCGACCCTCGACGGATGGCTAAAACTGTCGCATTATAGCGTTGACGGAAGCGTAAATCTTTAAGCGTTGTTCCAATTAAACGGGAATTCGATAAAATCAAAACTTCTGCTATTTTTTCCTCGCCTGAACTTAACTTTTCTTCTAAAGAATCTTCTTTAAACTTAATATCAGGAAGAATATCTAATCCTTTTTCATCTCTAATTTTTAATAATTCTTCTCGACTACTTCTAACAATTAAAATATCCCCAGCACTCAGAACTTTATCAGCTAGCGGTTGAGCAAATCGAACTTTATTATGAATTAACTCTAAGACATCTAAGTCAAATTTTCGTTGAATTTCACTTTCCCTCAAAGTTTGCCCCACTAAACTAGAACGAGGCGTAATCACCAATTCACTGACATAATCCTTTAACCCATAATCTTGTCCCACGCCATCAGTCGGTTTGCGGTCAGGTAAGAATTTAGGAGCGCCTAAAGCCAGATAGGTAATGCCAATCATAAACGTAATGACTCCTAAACTGGTAAATTCAAATAAAGAAAATTCTCGATAACCTAATTGTTTAGAGATGCCACTGGCTAAAATATTAGTTGATGTGCCAATGAGGGTAATCATTCCCCCTAAAACGGTAGAATAGGATAAAGGAATGAGTAATTTAGACGGAGAAATTTTTTGTTTTTTACACCAATCTTCAACAATCGGTAAAAAAATCGCGACAACGGCCGTATTATTAATAAAAGCCGTAATCGGCCCCACAATTAAGCTCATCACTAAAATTTGCTGTCTGGCACTTTTTCCGCCCCATTTTAATAATAAATCCCTCACGGTTTGAACAACCCCTGTTTTAGTAATTCCCGCACTTAAAATAAACATTGCCATGACTGTAATCGTGGCAGAATTGCCGAAACCGGAAATTCCTTGTTCTGGGGTTACTAAGCCAAAAATCATTAAAATAACAGCAACGGTCAGTGCTGTTAAATCAACGGGTAGCCACTCCACAATAAAGGCAACTAACGTAAGAATAACAATAGTTAGGGTCAGAAAAACGTTTGTCATGCCAACAGCAAAATTTGATTTGCAAAAAGAAACTAAATAATTTCGTCAAGATTAAGAGGCGAAGCGTTCAGATCTGAAACTTTGGTGTTTGCCCAAAATTCTTGACCTGAATTCTTCGCCTCTGTGATTAATGATTATCCCTGATCTTGATCACAATTGTTGCTGAGTTAACCGTTTGAGTGTGAATCGGTTAAGATTGGGGTTTCGGAGATGCAGTCGGTGTCGGTTTTGGAGAAGGACTGACTTTTGGGGCTGTTGTGGGAGTTGGACTAGCAGCCGGAGACGGTGAAGTGGTGGTGGAACTGGGGGCTGTTTGAGTTTCCGCAGGGGCATCCGCCGGAACCCCCATAATACTCGGATTTCCATTATCGTAAAATCCAGCTAAACAAGCAATCATCATCGTGGCGAGGGTTCCGGCAAAGAGCGCTTTCCAACCCAATTCAGAAACATCTCGGCGCCGAGACGGAATTAAACCCACCAACCCCCCGACAAAAATACCCACCGAAGCCACATGAGCAAAACCCGATAACGCATAACTGACAATTAACACCGTCCGAGGGGTGATAAGACCTTGTTTGGCGGCTTCTGCTAAGGCTTGATAGGGAGGAATAGCGGTTTCTAATAACCGTCGTCCGATAATCACCGAAGCTGTCCAAGAGTCATCAAAGCCAACCCCCGTTAACAGGGTGAGGGGGTAAAAGATAAACCCTAAAATATTGGCAAGGGTAACAATCTGGAAGAACTCACCAATGGGGCCAGGAATTGCTCCTAACAAGGCAAAGATTTGGTTAACGAGATAAACTAATCCTAAAATTAAGATCAAAACCGCAGCAATCGCAACCGCCATTTTCACCCCATCTAAGGCGCCAACAATGGCAGCATCCAAGGGGCTAACCTGTTCCATCAGTTCTCCACCCACTTCTTCTAAAGGGGGTGCATCTCCCTCACCGTCTTCATGGAGGATTAAATTATCTGCTTTCTTTTCTTCAGGTAGTTTTCCCAAGGTTAGGGGTTTGTCGGTTTCAGGAACTAAGATTTTAGAAACGACAAAACAGGCGGGAATCGCCATAATCGAAGCAGACACTAAATGCCCTAAAATATTTGGAAAAACTGGTTTGAGGAAACTGACATAAATTGCTAAAGTTGAAGAGGCAGCCGTTCCAAAACAACAAGTTAAAATCGCACAAAGTTCAGAACGGGTCATTTTTTCTAAGTAGGGTTTCACCACAATGGCGGCTTCAATTCCCACAAAAATATTCGCTGCCCCACTTAACGCTTCTGCCCCACTTAAGCGCATGGTCAGGTAAAATAATTTAGCAAAAATATTCGTAATAAATTGAATAACACCCAGGTTATATAATAACGCCATTAAACCTGAGAAAAAGATCACCGTTGGTAAAGCTCTAAAGGCAAAAATATAACCTAAATTAACATCTGGGGTTTGTCCCGGTAAGGGAACAATATTTTTCCCAAATACAAATCTCGCCCCCGTATCTGCCGCACTAAATAATAAATCTAGCAGACTACTAAACCATTCTAAAGCGGTTCGAGTGGGGGGAAACAGAAAGACAAAAAAAGCTAAAACTAACTGTAAGCCGATGCCTAATCCGATGGTTCGCCAAGGAACCACCCGTTTATTTTCTGAGAATAACCAGGCGACAAAGCAAACGCCAAAAATTCCAAAAAATGAAATGAAATTGAGATAAGACATGAGTGCTGGAAGGATTAAGAATTAAGGGTTAAGAATTAACAAGCAAATGCAAAGGTGTAGAAATCTCCTGGGTTAATCCTTTGAGTCGGAGGAGGTTATACTTGATCAATGCAACGCTACCACTTGTTTTCCCAAACGTCAACAGTCACCTGTCACCCGTCACCCGTCACCCGTCACCCGTCACCCGTGCTTCATTCCTATTGTAAGAGTGCAAGAGTGCCTAATTCTTAATTCTTAATTCCTAATTCCTAATTTTATCGACGACGATTAGCAAACCACTTATGAACCAGTTTTTCTAATTCAATCCAAACAAACATTAACGCACTGAAACCAAAACAAATTGCTAATTCTGTCCCACTTAACGGATGAGTTCCGAAGAAGTTGGCTAAGGGGGGAACATAAATTAGTAATAATTGGAGAACTGTTGTTAATAACACCGCCGCCCATAAATAAGGATTGGTCGCCGGATTCATTTGGATGCTGAGTTGCGTATCGGAACGCACCGCCAAGGCGTGACCCATTTGGGCTAAACAAAGAGTCGTAAAAACCATTGTTTTCCAACGTTCAGGGTTCGGGGTTCCTTGCACATGGTCGTAAGCCCAAACCATTAATACAATGGTTAAAATGGCAAAAATAATCCCAATTCTCACCATATATAACCCCAATCCCCGCGCAAAAATACTTTCACGGGGACTGTAGGGGGGGCGCTTCATCACATTCGGTTCAGCGGGTTCCATTGCTAAAGCTAAAGCGGGTAAACCATCCGTCACTAGGTTCATCCACAGAATTTGCAGTGGGCTGAGGGGAACCCCACCTAATCCTAAAATCGGAGAAGCGGCAATCACTAACACTTCCCCGATATTACTGCCTAAAATATATTTAATGAAGCGACGAATATTACTATAAACCACCCGTCCTTCTTCCGTTGCCGCCACAATGGTTGCAAAGTTATCATCCAGCAAAATCATATCACTGGCTTCTTTGCTAACGTCCGTTCCAGTAATACCCATTGCAATGCCAATATCGGCTTGCTTCAAGGCGGGAGCATCATTGACCCCATCTCCGGTCATCGCCACAAATTCCCCATTTTTTTGTAACGCTTGAACAATGCGGAGTTTATGTTCTGGGGAAACTCTCGCATAAACACTAACTTGTTCAACTTCTCGTTCTAAATCTTGTTGAGACAGTTTTTGTAATTCCTGACCCGTTAAACTTAAGGTGTCTTCTTGAGCAATGCCTAAATCTTTAGCAATTGCCATAGCAGTTAACTGATGATCTCCCGTAATCATCACCGGACGAATTCCCGCTTGTCGGCACAGTTTAACCGCTTCTCGAACTTCAGGACGGGGCGCGTCTAACATTCCCACCAATCCTAACCAAACTAACTGTTGTTCGACAATTTCATCATCGATTTCTTCAGAAACGCTGGTTAAGGATTTTGCAGAAAAGCCTAACACCCGCAACCCTTTTGAAGCCATTTCATTATTTTGATTTAAAATATGTTGGCGATTCGTATCCGTTAAAGGAATTTGTTGCTTACCCACCTGCACATGAGAACAACGAGCTAAAATTAATTCTGGTGATCCCTTTGTAAACATCACAAATGGAGCATCAGGGTTGCTGTGATCTTGACAAATCACGCTCATGCGTTTCCGTTCAGAGGAGAAAGGAATCTCTGCCACACGGGGCATTTGTTGGGTTTGGGTTTCTCTAAATAATCCGGCTTTTCCAGCTAAAGATAATAAAGCGCCTTCGGTGGGATCTCCTAAAATTACCCACTGATTTTGCTCTTGTTGAAGTTGAGCATCATTACACAGAACGCAAGCTTCAAATAACGGGGTTAATTCTTTGGAGAGTTCGGGACTTAAGCTCCCCTCCACGGGAAGAATTTCTCCACGGGTGGGGTCATATCCTTCCCCAGACACCCGAAAGATTTGATTGAGGGTATGTACCCATTGCACCACCATTTTATTTTGGGTGAGGGTTCCGGTTTTGTCAGAACAAATCGTCGTAACGGAACCCAACGTTTCAACGGCGGGGAGTTTCCGAATCAACGCATGGCGGCGTACCATCCGTTGCGTCCCAATGGCTAAAGTTACGGTAACAACGGCGGGTAACCCTTCAGGAACCACCGCCACGGCCATACTCAGGGAGACTTCCAACAGTTGTTCTAAGATACTAAAATCTCCAGTACGCAGGAGTCCCCCAACCACCACTAAGGCCACTAACCCCAAGGAACCACTGACCAGAACATTCCCTAACTGGGTCATCCGTTGTTGCAGGGGGGTGGGTTCGGATTCAACGCCTTGCAACATCTCCGCAATGCGTCCGAGTTCTGTGGTCATTCCCGTATTTGTGACCAGAACTTGGCCCCGTCCTTGGACGACTTCCGTTCCCATGAACACCATATTAATGCGATCGCCCAAAGGCGCATCTTCTTCTAATTCGGTATTCGCTTTTTTATTAACCGCTTCTGCTTCTCCGGTTAAAGCCGCTTCTCTAATTTGTAAGTTTTGAGCTTCGATGAGGCGACCATCGGCGGGAATTTGTACCCCAGCTTCTAAAAAAATCATATCCCCTGGAACCAGTTCTTTTGCCGACAGTTCCATAATTTTGCCATCCCGCACGACTCGGACTTTTGGGGAAGACATCCGTTTCAGGGCGGCTAGAGCTTGTTCCGCGCGGCTTTCTTGAAAATAACCGAGTAAACCATTTAAAATCACAATCGCAAAAATCGCGATCGCATCTTTGGGAAAGTCGCCTTTTTTTAAGTCAATGAAACCTGAAACCAGTGCCACCGCAATCAGCATCACGAGCATAATATTCGTGAACTGATCCCATAAAATTTCGAGTGGACTCCGACCTCCTGATTCTTGTAATTCATTGAAGCCGTACTGTTCCTGTCGTTGTGTCACCTGCTGGCTAGTTAAGCCCGCCTCACTATGGGTATCGAGGGCGTTGATTGCTTTTTCAATCGGTAGGGTGTGCCAAGTTTTGATGGGTTCGGGCAAAGAATGAGAAGACATAGAAGATTCGGGCAATGCCATTGTCTGCTTCCTAAACGTTCCGGCGGATGGACTCTTGATCAAATGATAGACTAAATCTCTGGCTCAGTTATGATCAGTTTAAGGCTGGAGCCAGAGGTGGAAGAAAGGCTCAGAGAAAGTTGATAATCATCTCCCAACTGCGACAATGGGAACCTAGTCCCCTATGTCAAAAACTTATGATTAATCTACGTTCTGCTACCGCTAAAGATTTAGAACTGTTGCGACATTGGGATGAACAACCCCACGTTATTTCTGCTGATCCGAATGATGACTGGGGTTGGGAAATAGAACTTGACCGCAACCCCGACTGGCGGGAACAATTGATTGCAGAAATGGATGGTCGTCCCATTGGATTTATCCAGATCATTGACCCCGCCCGTGAGGATAGCCATTATTGGGGTGATGTTGAAACCAATCTACGGGCGATTGATATTTGGATTGGAGAAGAAAGGGATTTAGGCAAAGGTTATGGCACGAAAATGATGCAGCTTGCTATTAGTCGATGTTTCGCCGATCCAACGGTAACGGCTATCCTTATTGATCCCCTTGCTAATAATACTCGCGCCCACCGTTTCTATGAACGTCTTGGCTTTCAATTTATCCAGCCTCGATGCTTTGGAGAGGATGACTGTTTTGTTTATCGGTTGAACCGATCAGATTGGCAAGAGGTAAGCTGATGAACATTGATTTAGGAAAATCAACCAATAAAGGGACTGCTCTGATCAAGTTTGCTCATCAGTTTCTCCCTAACATTATTTTAGAA
>JBMDYE010000059.1:0-4665 GCA_048595135.1 Planktothrix sp.
TTTACAGGGTAAACGCATTGGTGTGTTACCGAAAACCATTGCAGAACAGGTCATTAAATTGGTTCAACCCAATGCAACGTTTGTTTCAATTTCTACTTTGGAAGAAGGTTTTGAAGCCGTTAATTCGGGGCGTATTGATGCCTTAGCATCCGATATGATTGCGTTAGAAGGCTATCGTCAAACTGTCAGTCAACCCAATGCGTTTATGACGACCGTTAATCAGCCTTATAATCGAGAAGGGATTGCTTGTATTGTTCCTGAAAATAACTCTAAATTTTTGGATCTGGTTAACTATTCAATTATCCGATTGATGCAAGGTTATCTGGATGGAGAAGCAAGTTCTGTTGAAGTTATTAATCGTTGGTTTGGCCCCCAGGGAATTATTTCCCTTGATCCAAAGTTAATTCAAGATTATTTTACAGAGGTTGTTAACTCCAGAGAACAAATTCGCATTAGTAAATAATACAGAAAAATCAAGGTAAAACTATTTTACCGTTGAGTCTCAGAAACCCGGTTTCTCGGAATTCTATTGGGGATCAGAAACCGGGTTTCTGCAATAACTTTCCTGTCTCAATAGAAAGATGACTTGAGAAAGCCGGTTTCTTAGAATTCTAGGAGCGATCGCTTTCTCTTTAAATTTTAAGCTGCCATTTCCTCTAAAAATTTGCCAAGAGTAAAGATGAGAATTTTCTTATTAACAATACAACCTGAAACTGTCATTCTGAGTGAAGCGTCAGCGTAACGAAGAATCTCTATTTATCCCTAAATTCCTGCCAGAGATTCTTCACTCCGTTCAGAATGACAGGGTTAAACTCTATTCTCAACAGTAAATACCCCAACAAGCGATCGCCCATCTTAAATTACTCTTCCCTGACATCAAAATACCTTGTAAAATAGTGAAGGTTTGTTTAATGCTTATCCAATTTTAGGGGCATGGAATTGGAATGAGGTTTTTCTAGGCGGAAGTTAACGTTTAACCCAAAAAACGGAGCTTGACAAAAACGTCTAGCTATGCTAATGCTGCCCAAAATTTCAACTGAAAAAATGATATCAAAACCAATGGTTCAACGGCGATCGCAGACGTTTTTTCAACAAATTCTCCTTGGAACTCTTGCCAGTACAATCTTTCAACTCTCAATTCCAGTCACATCCTTAAGCCAACCCAACGGTGTTTTAGGTGTGCTGCGTTCTCAAGAACAATTAGACCAATGGAACCCCATTGAACAACGACTACAAACCAGTCGCATCAGCTATCGAACCATTGATTTAGAAACCCTAAAATCTGCTTCCGAATTACAAGGAATTGGAATCATATTTTTACCCAATATCGAACTGATTAAAACCGAACAAGTCAAAATTCTGCAAGAATGGGTGCAACAAGGAGGGCAATTAATCGCCAGTGGCCCCGTCGGTCAACGATCTAGCCCCCTCGCTCGTCAACTGTTGCGTTCTCTCTTGGGTTCCTATTGGGCCTTTCCCCTTAATACCCCTGCCCGTCCCCAAGTGCCTAAAAATCGTTGTCGGGCGAAAGATCCCGCTTGCAGCGTTCTCACCAGTTGGGGGCCGAGCGGGTTGCAGAGTTCCCCGGTGCAAGGCGGCGTCTTAATTCCCACCACCCTACAAAGCTACACCGCAGGCATTTGGGAAGCTAGTGGCAGTTCTCCGGCCGTTGTCACCACCGAAAAAGCCACTTATTTTGGGTGGCAGTGGGGAAGCGCCCAATCTGCGGCGGTGGATACCGCTTGGTTACAGGCAGCAGTTAACCGTCACGGGTTGGGTGCTGCAACGGCTCCGGTCGCTGTCACCCCCCCTGCCCCTAGCCCGCAACGCACCCCATCACCCCAAGCAACGCTGACGCCGCCGACGGTTCCGAATGTTCCCAGAACAACGGTTCAACCTATGCGTCCGGTGACACCCCCAACCGTCCCGACTGTTCCCTCACCGCCTCCAACCCCGGCGGCGACCGTTCCCAGGGTGGCGCCTCCTCCCCCAACGCAGACCGCAACTCGAACCATACCCAACACGTCCCCGATCCCGAATACCTTTATTGATCCGTCCGATCAGGCGGCACCCGCTGGGTTAGAGGTGCAGCCGGGAAATGAACCCATTGGTGAACTGACGGCGATCGCCATGCGTCAGGAACTAACCGATTTATTAGGGCGATTTGAAAGTGCTTTAATTGCTTCTCATTCCGGTGGTGTTCCGATTAATTTACAAGTGGCTTCCACTCAATTAACTGCAAGCACAGGATTAGCAAGCCAGAACTTTAAACAAGCGGATGAAATTATTAGTAAAGCTCGACAAGTTATCAAAGATTTTCCCCAATTAGTCGCTCAACAAAATTGGGGAGAAGCCCGTCGTCAATGGTTAGAAATTCGTCAAAAACTTTGGCAAAATTATCCCCAGGAAGGAGAACGATTAGGGGCAGAAATTCGGGCGGTTTGGTTAGACCGAGGCACCATTGTTAAAGCGAGGAGTGAAGCGGGTCTGGCTCAAATTTTTGATCGGTTAGCAGCGGCGGGAATTAATACGGTTTATTTTGAAACCATTAATGCGGGTTATCCGATTTATCCGAGTCAAGTTGCTCCTCAACAAAACCCCTTAACTGTTGGGTGGAATCCGTTAGAAGCGGCGGTAAAACTTGCCCATGAACGGGGAATGGAATTACACGCTTGGATGTGGACGTTTGCAGTAGGAAATGATCGCCATAATGAAATTTTAGGACAACCGAGTAGTTTCTTAAGTCCGGTGATAGAAGCGCATCCTGATTGGGTGAATATTAATAACTATGGACAGTTAAGAAATCCGCGCGATCGCAAAGTGTATTTAGACCCCGCCAACCGAGAAGCCAGAGCTTATTTATTGCGGATCATTAATGAAATTGTCAGCAATTATAAAGTGGATGGATTGCAACTCGATTATATTCGCTATCCCTTCCAAGATCCAGGGGGAAATTACACCTATGGATATGGGAAAGCAGGACGAGAACAATTCCGACAATTAACTGGGGTTGATCCGATTAATCTGACACCGAAAAGTGGGGCATTGTGGACACAATGGACGCAATTTAGAGCGGATCAAGTGACTTCTTTTGTGGCAGAAGTTTCGCAATTTTTAAGACAAAAAGCCCCTAAAACTATTTTATCCGTTGCGGTATTTCCCCATCCTGAACAAGAACGAGTTCTGAAAATTCAACAACATTGGGAAGTGTGGGCAAAACAAGGTTATGTGGATTTAATTGTACCGATGACCTATGCAATGGATACAAATCGTTTACAACGAATTTCCCAACCGTTAACCAGTCAACAACGGTTAGGATCAGCGTTAATTACTCCATCGGTAAAACTGTTAAATTTACCGGATATTGTGGCGATTGATCAGTTACAAGCATTGCGGGATTTACCCACCGGAGGATATGCCATTTTTGCAATGGAAAGCCTGAATAATAATATACAGAATTACTTCCGTCGCACTCAAAGTCATTCTCAGGAAAAGCCTGTTATTCCCTATCGCAAACCGTTTGCGGCGGCATTAGATCGGTATTTGGCATTAAAACGGGAATGGAGTTTCCTGTTAGCAAATGATCAACTTTGGGTCAGAGATGACGAACTGCAATTGTTAAGCAAGGAAGCAGAAAAATTAGCGGAAGTGTTAAAACAGTTAGATGAAAATCCCTCTGCTCAAAATATTGGAACCGCGAAACAACAGTTAGCTCAATTCCAAAAACAATTTCAAATGTCAATGCGGTTACAAGCGTTAGAACATCCCTATCAAGTATCGAGTTGGGGAAATCGTTTAGCGAGTATTGAGATGTTGTTGCGGTATGGAGAAAGAGTACAGTATAGGAATTAAGAATTAAGAATTAAGAATTAAGAATTAGGGAACAGGGAATAGGGAATAGATAATCAGCACTGGTGACTGGTGACTGGTGACTGGTGACTGTTCAAATAACCAAACATCATCTTGATGATATTGCAACTGAAAGTTAGGGTTTTGTTGCAAACGTTGAATTAAATGATCCGCTAATTCTGGAGAACTAGGCCATCCGGGGTGACGACGATTTAATAACACGTATTTAAACTGATTTAAGTCTATTGATTCTTGTCCGTTTGAAGTTAACATAATCATCGGACGATGGCTTAAATGGGGAGTAATTTTATCGGTTGTTAATAAATTACCGTCGGTTTTAATATAACTAATAGCTTCTCTCGTTGCTTGCCAATTATCCAAGGTTTTCAAATATCTTGACCAAAAGTAACCATATTTCGCTAAAACCATAAATGAGATTAATGACCATAAAATAATCCATTTTTTCTGTTTTAACCATCCTCCCCCAGTCGCTAAATTAGCAATAATTGCTAATAATAAAAAGGGAAAAATCGGCAGAGAATATTGTTGCGTGAGGTTTTTCATTTGGGGATTTTCAGCTAACAGATTTAAAAATAAAATTGGTGCTGCTGGTATTAACGGGGTTAAATGTCGCCACGATAACCCCCAAATTACCGGAATTAACAATAAAATTAGATATTCTAAATTCGCTAAGGTTAAAATTTTTGATAAAACCAGTCCGGGTTTTAGGATAATATTTAGGGTAATTTCAAAAAGAGAATTTCCTAAAAAACTATAAACGCCAACAGCAATAGGCGGTGCTTGGGAAAAGTGGGG